>NZ_CEWDFQ010000371.1:0-2885 GCF_982438285.1 Acetatifactor sp.
CTGTAAGGCTCTGGCCCATGCGGTTGCCCTCCTGGAGAAAAGGGACGGCGACTATGATCTGGAGGATATCTTCAGGCTTTATGAGACCCGGTCTGGAAAGGTCGGACTTTACGCCTATTTCCGGGAAATGATAGATTCCCTTTCCCGGAACGGGCATAAGGGGACGGCCCGGGCTTACTTCTCGACGCTTCGCTCGTTGCAGAGACATTTGGGGGAGGCGGATTTCCCTTTCTGCAAGTTTTCTCCCCAAATGGTGTCGAAGTATCACAATGGCCTTATACAATCCGGCATGTGCAAGAATACGGCTGTCTTCTACATGCATAATGTGAAGGCCGTGTATAAAAAGGGATGCCGGGAATTCGGTCTGGACTTTTCGTTTCCGTTTTCGAATCTGAAGCTCAGGACTGAAAAAACGGTGAAACGCAGTCTGTCCATGAAGGATATCCGGGCTGTCTCCCGTCTGGAGTTGCAGGACGGAACGCCCGAATCTCTGGCAAGGGATCTTTTCATGTTCAGTATTTATACCCGGGGGATGGCGTTTGTGGACATAGCCTTTCTGAAGAAGGATGATGTCTGTTATGGGGAAATCCATTACCGGAGATGCAAGACGGGACAGTACATGCGGATTGGCATCAACAGACAAATCATGGATATCTGGGAGAAATACAGGGAGGTTCCCGGCAAATATCTGTTTCCATTGATCCAGCCTGAGACTGACGTGTATGCCAGCTATAGGAGGTCTTATCATAAGATGCGTTATGCGTTGAAAAAGGTCTCCCGTCTGGCCGGTACCGAGGTTCCCTTACGCTTTCATGCCGCTAGACATTCATGGGCCATGATGGCTCTTGAGAGTGGTGCTCCCGTCAATACCATCAGCGAATGTCTGGGGCATTCTTCGGAAGGGGTCACACGTATTTATCTGAGGGAGCTGGACAGGTCCGTCCTGGACAAGGTCAATGATCTGGTGGCGGAACAAATCGGATGATACCATCTTCTGACTTGAAAAGGCAAATAATAGGGCTGAAAGGGCAATTCTTTTTACTGTCCTACGGGCTATTTTTGCAAAAAATATATTAATTAATAATTACGTTAGTATAATGAAAGATCAAATTCAACAAATCGAAGAATTGTATGCCTTGTTTGTCAAGGATGCCCGGGGTCAGATGGAGCATGGCAACAAGGCCGCCGGGACGCGTGCGAGAAAAGCCTCTCTGGAATTGGAAAAACTTTTGAAGGATTTCAGAAGGGAGTCACTTGTATGCTCCAAAGGATGCCGGAAATAAGATTTTCCTGCAGGTTGTCCCTGAAAAAGTGGTGGATCCGTTTTTTCAGGGATATCGCAATTGGTATGGCATATGTTTCTTACTGTATGCTTTTATGGTTAAGTTAGTACTTGCAGAATTGAGGGCATCAGAGAGTTTGAACATGTATCTTGCGGCAGCAGGATGCATAGGGTCTTTGGGAAATTCCTATTGGACAAGGAGACATGCCGCAAGAGGGCTGATAGGAGTGTGTATATACGTATTTTTAGAAAACTATCACTGTCAGGTACAAAATATGAAGCAATATTTTTTTTTGTAATATAATATATATATGTTTAGGGTGATATTTCACTCTCCCATATAGAGAGTGGAAATGCAGTTAAACAAAGAGAGAGGACTTGTCGGTCCTTTTCTAATTCGCTGCAAAAATAGTGGATATTCGCCGATTGCAAGACCGCCGTTCGGCTCTTTTTTTTTACCATCCGGCTCAAAAATATTTTAACCCTCCTCGAATTCTTTCAGCCTGTTAATCATCTGCTTTCTCCAGTTTCCCGGCGAGCATCCCAGATTCCTTTTACAGAATTTATTAAATTGTGAGAGTGAGGAAAAATGCAGTTCCTCGGCAATCTCCAATAAGGGAGAGTCCATGTCGACAAGCTTGTATTTGATCATTCCGACCATTTGTTTCTGCATCCACCGGCTTGCCGGCTCGCCAAACTCCTCTGCGAATTGCCGCTTGAAGGACGACAGGGACATCCCGCACAATGTCGCCAGCTCTTTGACACTGGTAGCATCCCTATAGTTTTCCAGCACTCTGCCATTAAATCCCTGAGCCTTTCCGAGCACTTTATACAAAAAAGCCGCCAGTTCTTTTTTAGTATAATAGAACCGCAGCAGCCAAAACATTTCTTTCAGTTTGATTTCATGCAAGTGAACGCAGTTGGCACCATCTTTTAAATAAACAGAGACCAGATGGAGAAATATCCGGAGCTCCCTCCTGATTTCAAGCGGACATCCGGGAGAGTCCACCTGGTCTTTCAGTCCGGCAAGCTGCAGCATGGAGACTTTCTCACAGCCCTCCATCATATTTTCAAAATGGGCGATAACCAGATAACTGTCCTTCAGGGAATAAAGCTTGCAAAAATTACCCCGCTGCACGCATAGCATCCGCCCCGCCGTCAGGGAGGCATCAACTTCATTGCACAAAACATGAACATTCCCTTTTAGTACAAACAGAATACTGTTTCTTAGGGCTTCCTCTTCATAGACCTGACCGGCATTCAAACTATAATGCGAAAAACCTTCCAGCACGCATCTGGAATAATTGAAACACGAAGTATGTTCCTCCAAATAAAATAGTCCCATGTTTCTGTTATTTTATATAAGAAAACAGCCCTACAAGTGTGTCTGAAAGGGGTATGCCAATATTTTACATGTAAAAAGATTATCGGTACCGTCCTTTCACAACTAACAGGGGGTGTTTCTGTCATATTATTACTGCTTTTCCACTCTCTATATGGGAGAGTGGAAATTTAAAAGACGTGATTTATCAAATCAAATTTGTAAAAATGAGTATATGAAAAAGAATCTTTTTGTATTATTATTTTTGGTCCTGCCTGTGTG
>NZ_CEWDFQ010000372.1:0-2862 GCF_982438285.1 Acetatifactor sp.
CGTTTGCACTGCTTGTGATCATTTTCCTTTTCCCTGCGTCTTTAAAAAAGCGGTCCGCCTTTAAAAGCAGAACCGCTTTATCCTTAACTTTGTCCTTAAACAGCCAGTAAATGGGCTATCTCAAACTGATACTCGTTAATGCCCTTTTCCATGTTCAGCGCATCCTCAATATCAAAATCAACAAACTCACCGTGCTGGTAACCAACCACCCGGTTGGTTTTACCCTCACGAAGGACGTCTACCGCATAAGCGCCCATAATGGACGCATAATATCGATCCTTTGCAGTGGGACTGCCTCCACGCTGCATATAGCCCAATATGGTGGCTCTGGTCTCAATACCGGTGGCAGCCTCAATTCTGCGGGCCATAGATGTGGAATGTCCAATGCCTTCTGCATTGATAATAATGTGATGGGTTTTCCCTCTTTTCCGGTTATTAATGATATTGTTGATGATGTTCTGTTCGTTAAAGTCATATTTTTCCGGAAGCAGAATATCCTCCGCACCATTTGCTATGCCACACCAGAGTGCGATATATCCGGCATTTCTTCCCATTACCTCAATGATACTGCATCTCTCATGAGAGGAGGAGGTGTCCTTTACCTTGTCGATGGCCTGCATTGCCGTGTTTACCGCAGTGTCAAAGCCGATGGTATACTCTGTACAGGCAATGTCCAGGTCAATGGTGCCCGGAAGCCCTATAGTGTTGACGCCCAACCTGGACAAGGCCTGAGCTCCTCTGTAGGAGCCGTCTCCTCCGATGACCACAATGCCGTCGATCCCATGCTTTTTGCAGATTTCAGCGCCCTTCTGCTGCCCCTCCGGTGTTTTAAATTCCAAGCAGCGGGCCGTTCCCAGAATTGTACCGCCTCTTTGGATAATGTCGGAAACATTGCGCGCTTCCATATCTATAATTTCTTCATTTAAAAGGCCCTGATAGCCCTTTTTGATTCCCTTTACCTTGATACCTCTTGCAATGGCTGTACGAACCACCGCACGTATTGCAGCGTTCATGCCAGGAGCATCTCCTCCGCTGGTCAGGACGCCAATCGTCTTAATTTCATTTGCCATGCCGTTACCTCCTAAAGTAATCCTTTCCTCTGATCATTTATTTTAATCTATTTCCTGACGGTTTTCAATAGGTTTCGTTAGAAATTTAACATTTTCCTGTCCAAACAAGGCGTCCAGCCTCTCTTTCAGCTCTTCATCCCAATTCACTCTCAGGTTGGGGGGAAGGACTTTAAAGCCCCTGGTGCTTCGCAGGAAAATGACCACATCATCATTCCCATCCGAATCGGCAATGGCGGAGAGTAACTCCCCCTCCCGTCTCACATAGGTTTCCGCATCCGGAAACTGCACCCACACACCGTTTGGCACCTTCCGAAGCGGCTCTCCCGGGGTCCGGGCAGCTCCCCCGTAAGGCTTTGTCCTCCGATCCCTTTCTGCATAAGGCCGTCCGGCTCTGCCGCCCCTTGCCGCTCCATAGCCGCTGCGGCCTCTGCTAAGAAGGCTGCCGTCCCGTTCCACGTCCGCAAAGGATACAATTTGTTCGCAGATCAGCTTTCCGTCCTTTTCCTCCTCTAAGGACACCCGGCCTTTCACAAAGACCTTGCCGTCCTCCATAAGCAGTGCGGAGTATTTTTCATAATCCCTGGGAAATACTACAACCTCTACGGTTCCCACCAGGTCCTCTATATTGAGAAATGCCATCACCTTGTCATTTTTCGTATATTTTATGGTCTTGTCTGCAATCAGTCCGCCGATCACCGCAGGCGCCTGGTCTGCCACCCTGACTGCCCCTGTTTCCTCATCCAAGGCAAAGTCATTGGTTGTGTTGGTAATATTTTCCTCCCAAAGCTTCTGGTATTCCTCCAAAGGATGCCCGCTGATATAAATGCCCAGCACCTCTTTTTCAAAGGCAAGGAGCATTTCCTTAGGATATTCCCCCACATCCGGCATACGGATGTCAAATTCCTCCCTGGTTTCCTCCGATGCAATGTCAAACAAGGATATCTGCCCTGCCAGATTGCTCTTCTTATCCTTGGTTATGTGGTCTAAAATCTGCACATACACACTCATAAACTGCTTTCTGGTTCCGCCCAGGCTGTCAAGGGCTCCCGCCTTGATGAAATTCTCAATGGCGCGCTTGTTCATATCCTTATCCGCCATACGGGTAATAAAATCCTTCAGGTTTGTGAAGGGGCCTCTCTCCTTCCTCTCCTGCACGATCCCCTCGATCACAGGACGCCCCACGCTCTTAATTGCAGTCAGGGCATAGCGTATTTTTCCTCCCGTGACAGAAAAACCAGCCTCCCCCTGGTTGATATCCGGCGGAAGAAGTTCAATTCCCATGCTTCTGCAGGTCAAAATGTACTCCGAGACCTTTTTGGGATTGTCGATGACAGAGGTCAAAAGAGCCGCCATAAATTCTACCGGGTAATAATATTTCAGGTAGGCCGTCTGGTAGGAAACCACCGCATAGCAGGCCGCATGGGACTTATTAAAGGCATACTTGGCAAAATCCATCATATCATTATAAATCTGCCCCGCAGTCTGCTCGCTGATGCCATTTGCAATACACCCGGGAACCCCTTCCTCCTCATTGCCGTATATGAAATTGGCTCTCTCCTTCTCCATGACGGACTGCTTTTTTTTGCTCATGGCCCGGCGCACCAGATCGCTTCGTCCCAGGGTATATCCCCCCAGGTCCCTCACAATCTGCATCACCTGCTCCTGATATACAATACAGCCGTAGGTGGGGGCCAGAATGGGCTCCAGCTGGGGACAGGAATAAGCTACCGCACTGTGGTTGTTCTTGCCCTTGATATATTTGGGGATAAAATCCATAGGGCCCGGCCGGTAC
>NZ_CEWDFQ010000373.1:0-2861 GCF_982438285.1 Acetatifactor sp.
CAGTGGAATTCATGGACAATCAATAGGAGGTGTAGGTTATGGAAGATAATATCATAAAAATTGAAGAGCTTGGCAAATCCTTCGGCGGCCATGAGGTTCTGCGAAAAATTGATTTTTCAGTGAAAAAGGGTGAGGTAATCTGTATTGTGGGCTCTTCCGGCTCAGGAAAGTCAACCCTCCTGCGCTGCATCAACCGCCTGGAGCATCAGACGGTGGGGAAAATCTACTATCACGGCAGGGAAATACGGGATGTGCAGAAGGAGATCAACGCTTACCGGGCCAAGGTTGGGATGGTATTTCAGTCCTTTAACCTGTTTAACAACATGAATGTTTTGGAAAACTGTATGGCGGGCACCAGAAGAGTGCTCCATATATCCAAGGAGGAGGCTTATGCCCGGGCTATTTCCAATTTGAAATCCGTGGGAATGGCGCCCTATATCAATGCTTTCCCGGAGCATTTATCCGGCGGCCAGAAGCAGAGAGTGGCCATCGCAAGAGCACTGTGCATGAACCCGGAGGTCCTTTTGTTTGATGAACCTACCAGCGCCCTGGACCCCGAGATGGTGGGAGAGGTTTTAAACGTTATGAAGGAGCTGGCGAAAACCGGACTTACCATGATCATTGTGACCCATGAAATGGGTTTTGCCAGAGATGTGTCCACCAGGACAATCTTCATGGATAAGGGATTTGTTGTGGAGGATGACGATCCAAAGGAACTGTTCACAAATCCCAAAAATCCCAGAACCAGGGAATTTTTGAGCAGATTTATGGCAGGATAGGGAGGATGGAAAATGGAAAATTTTGTAGTGACCTTTGCCAGAGGCTTTGGCAGCGGTGGAAAGGAAATTGCGTCCAAGCTGGCGGCGGAGCTGGGAATTCACTGCTACGAAAACAGGATTCTCACCCTGGCCTCTCAGATGAGCGGATTAGACGAGCAGCTGTTCAGCGAGGTAAACGAGAAGATACGCTCCCATGGCAGCTTTGCAAGCCTGCTTAAGGGCCTGCCCCGTTCCAGAAATTATATATCCAGAAATGAAAAGTTTGTGTCGGATGATAAGCTGTTTGAATATCAAAAGCAGATCATTGAAAATCTGGCGGATACGGAATCCTGCTGTATCGTAGGAAAGTGCGCGGACTGGATTCTGAGGGGAAGGCCCAATGTGGTAAGCATTTATATTGAAGCGCCCAGGGCGTTCTGCGTGGAGAGAACCATTGAGCACATGGGGGTGACTCCGGAGGTGGCCAGCGCCACCATTGAACACACGGACGCTTACAGGGCGGATTATTACAAATATTACACCCATGGAAATTACTGGACCAATCCGGTAAACTACGATCTCACATTAAACAGCGAGAGAGTGGGCATAGATAACTGCGTGAAGCTGATCAAAGATTATTTAATGATAAAAGGACTTATCAAAGGAGAGTGAAGCGTTATGAAGCTTGCAGATACAGGATTAACGGCAGAGGATATCAAGGCGAAGGCCAAAAAGTATATCATTGAGACTTACGAGCGTTTTGACTTTGTGGCTGAGACTGCAAAGGATATGTACATGTACAGCACGGACGGGGACGCATACCTTGATTTTTATGCGGGGATTGCGGTAAACAGCGCCGGCAACTGTAATGAGAAGGTGGTAAAGGCAATACAGGATCAATGTCAGGACCTGATACATACCTTTAACTATCCCTACACCATACCCCAGGCACTGCTGGCGGAAAAGATATGCACCACCATCGGCATGGATAAAATTTTTTATCAGAATTCGGGAGCTGAGGCCAATGAAGCTATGATTAAAATGGCGAGAAAGTACGGCGTTGAAAAGTACGGTCCCAATAAGTACAATATCGTAACGGCAAAAATGTCCTTCCACGGCAGAACCTTTGGCGCAATGAGCGCCACCGGACAGCCTGACAATGCCTGCCAGATCGGCTTTGGGAGCATGACGCCCGGCTTCTCCTATGCAGAGTTTAATAATCTGGAATCCTTTAGAGAGGCAGTTTCAGAGAACACCATCGGTATCATGGTCGAGCCGGTGCAGGGAGAAGGAGGCGTACATCCTGCCACTAAGGAGTTTATGACGGGGCTTCGAAGACTCTGCGACGAAAAGGGGATTTTGCTTTTGCTGGACGAGGTACAGACCGGCTGGTGCAGGACCGGAGCGGTTATGAGCTATATGAATTATGGAGTAAAGCCGGATATCGTATCTATGGCAAAGGCTATGGGCGGCGGTATGCCTATCGGTGCCATCTGTGCTGCTGCGGAGGTAGCAGGGGCCTTTACCCCCGGCTCCCACGGAACCACCTACGGAGGCAACCCTGTATGCTGTGCGGCGGCGCTGGCTGAGATAGGGGAGCTTCTGGACAGAGACCTGGCGCAAAACGCCGCAGAAATGGGAGATTATTTCTGCGATAAGCTGAAAACTCTGCCGCATGTAAAAGAGGTAAGATATCAGGGACTGTTGATCGGCGTAGAGTTTGACCACAGCATCAAAGGCGTGGACGTAAAGCACGGCTGTCTTGAGAGAAAGCTTCTGATCACGGCCATCGGAGAACATATTATTCGTATGGTTCCGCCTCTTATTGTTACCAAAGAGGACTGTGACAAGGCCTTTGGCATTATTGAGGAGACAGTAAAAGCGTTGGCATAGCGAGGATAGGGCAGAATGAATTTCAAATATTATTTACCTGTAAATTTGATTTTCGGACGGGGAGAGGCAGAGAGCATAGGCTCGATTGCAGCTCAGTACGGCAAAAACGCTCTTGTGGTCACTGGACAAAGCAGCACGAAAAAGAGCGGGCTTTTGCATCGTGTGCTGGAAAATCTGGAGGGAAACGGACTCAAGGCTGTGGTATTTGAC
>NZ_CEWDFQ010000374.1:0-2853 GCF_982438285.1 Acetatifactor sp.
GTACAATACAAGCCCTTAAATGTATGAGACACAAAATGATCTGATTCCTTGCATGCAGTCAAAAGCTTTTTAGCCTCTTCCATTGATAAAGTGATTCCATTATTTTCAATCATTGCTTTTGCAAACGTCGCAGACATAGCCATATAATCATTGCTTACTACAGCTTTTCCCTGAGACTTAAACATATATCCGACAATGCCTGAGCCGGCAAATAAATCCACTACTGTATCAAATTGAAATTGTGATGCAGCCGACCAAATTTCGGAAAGCAGTTTGCTTTTGGAACCCATATACCTAGTAGCCGGATAATGGGATACCTGCTCCGGCAATGGTTCCGGAACCAGCTTAATCAGCGTTTTTCTTTTGGGAGGAACAGTAACTATTACATCCTCCCCTTTTCGTTTATTTCCTCTACAGGATATATATCGTTTTGTCTGTATCACTTCGGTGTTAAATGATTTATACAATTCATGCACAAGAGGATGATTCGAGTTTGTAAGAACCACATAGCATCCCAATTCCTGCAGACGCTGTACCTCCGCTGCCAGCTCTACATGATCCTCCTCATAAAATTGTTCCTTTGTATATCGTTTGAAATCGGCGTATTCCGAAACAGGCAGATAAGGCGGATCTAAAAAAATAAAATCCCCCTGTCTTGCATACTTCTTTAGCACTGTCAAATAATCGTCACACACTATATTGGCTTTTTGCAATACCTGCGATGCCGCATATAATCCTTCTATATCACAAAAGTTAGGCGCTTTATATTTCCCAAAAGGAACGTTAAACTGGCCTTTTTTGTTGACGCGATAAAGACCATTAAAGCATGTCTTATTCAGGTAAATCGTCCTGGCCGCAGCTTCAGCCTTAGGCAGTGCCTGCCAATCCAAGGCACGGACATTGTAAAACATTTCCTGCGTATTTTCATATTGCTGCAAGTAGGAAATTACCTTATCAACATTCTCTGCAACCTCTTTGTACACATTAATTAATTCCGGATTGCTGTCTGCAATAACCGCATCTTCAGGCTTTAATGCAAAAAACATAGCGCCGCCGCCTATGAACGGTTCAATATACCTTCCATAGGAAGCAGGAACTTTTGGCAATAAATCCCCTAACATCTGAGTCTTTCCGCCCGCCCACTTCAAGATGGGACCTGCTTGTATACAATTCTCTTTTTCAGTTGCCTGCTCTGCCATACCGTTTTTTTTCATTATGACTCAATCCCTTGCTATCCCATCTGTAGTAACATTCTCATTTTCCAGCTTCATCATAAAAGCATAACTGTTCCCTGCAGCAGCACATATATCTTTGTCTGCCGTTTCACTTAGTATATCTCTAAAATTCAGCAGAAGCAACTTTTAAATTCGGCAATGACTGAAATAAGATAATTACTCTTCTAAAACAAATATGTTCTCATGAGCCAGCAGCAGAAAGCTTTTCTCCTTTTTCTGCCAGTACTGTGTAGATCTGCAATTATGCTGTTCTTTAATAATAATCTCTTTTAACCTAAAACCTGCTTGAACAAAAGATTTCATGGTATCCATTCCCAAAGGGCAGACGTATCCTTTTTTTCGTACGTCCCCGATCATAAATGAGCAAATCGCCTTGGGCTTTAATACTCTGTATGCTTCACTTGCAGCTTCTTTCATAGCAAAAAGGAATTCTTCATATGACAAAAGTGACATATCCTCAACAATATTATGGCTATATTGAATAATATCGGCGTATGGCGGATGTGTGCAAATCATGTCTATACTATTATCTTTAATAAATGACAAGTCCCTTGCACTTCCCTGTCGTATGAATATTTTGGGAGTTAGATAATTGAAAAAATTAAGATTTGAATTAGACAATTTGATAGATTCCGGATTTACATCTATACCAATGGCATTTCTTCCTAAAAGCTTTGCTTCTATCAGTGTTGTTCCGCTTCCCAGAAATTGATCCAATATCCAATCATTTTCCTTGGAATACCGCAATATCAGATTTCGTGGAACGTAAGGCGACCAATTCCCCCTGTATTTACCTGAATGTGTTGCCCAGCTTCCTCTATCCGGAAACGACCATATCGACGTTTCCTCTAACCTGAATTTATCTGGACGTTCTCTTATACAAATCAGTCCTTTCTTTGTAAGCTTCTATTATAATAACTCTTTTATCACCCCTTGTCTATTAAATGTCTCTGAAAATTTATGACAGCTTCCCTTAGGGAAGCTGCCGCCCTCAATAGGTAATCCTGCGTTTTGCCGCCGTCACCTCCCACCATTCCCTGATCCGTCCTCCCTCCACAGCCAAAACAGAAGCATAAAGGGCCGTTGTAGGGCAGATATGCACCGGAAGGGCAAAGAGCACGGTGCCGATCTCAGGAATATCCTTTCTGTGCTCGTTGGGCACTCTTAAAACCCAGTGCTCCTCATTGTGCATCACCGTCTGGGCATATTCCATGCCCACGATCTGCGCCCTGGGAATGGGCGGGTCGCAGGCCACAGCCTTGGTTCCCAAATCCAGCGTAAAGGTATCCTCCGTGGGTCTGCTGATCACACGGGTAAGCAAGGCCGCCGCCGGCACAAAGGGCAGATCTGCGTATGCGTCCCGGTAGCCTATATCCTGAATCACACAGGTTCCCGGACTCAAATAAGCATCTGTAAGATGTTCGTGACAGGGAAAAGAAGGCGTTCCGCCCATAATCGTCACACCACAGTCCATACCCTGTCCTGTCAGCTCCTTCCTCAGCGTATTGATCTGCTCATCCCAGGGCGCAGCCGCAGCCATTCTCTCCTCTAATCCATGCTCATGGCGGGGGCCGTCATAGCAATTAAAACCGCACCTGCGGATGCCCTCCAAGGGATT
>NZ_CEWDFQ010000375.1:0-2849 GCF_982438285.1 Acetatifactor sp.
GGAAAAATATAATATAGTCAGGCAGCGCCAGGAGGAACGAAAGGCAAAAGCGGAGGAAAAAAGCGGCGCTTCCTTTCGGGCGGAGAGGAAGAAAGCAAAAAAGGGCTTTTCCGGAAATTTGGTTTCGGCTGAGGAAAAAAAGGAAAAGTCTGCTGAAAAAAGCCTGCGGAAATTCAGGTTTTCGGCTGCGGCTGTGTTTGCGGTTTTGTGTGTTGCTGGACTGGCTGCCATGAGCGGCAGCGAACGAGTGGAAGAAATGCAGCAGGCAGCCAGAGAATTGATGGCGGAGATGACGGAGCAGAAGCTGCCGGATTCCATAGAGTCCCTTCCTGATTCCATGGAAGCGGTGAGCGCTACTGCGCAGGTGGATGGGATTGTGACGGAGGACAAGCTGTCAGACGCATTACAAAAGGAAAACGCTGACGCCGGGGAAAGTACTGCGTCCACAGACAGCGCTGCCTCTGATCAGACCAGCTCTATGGACAGCGTCTCCCCTTCCCAGGATACAGCTTCTTCTCAGGAGTCTGCAGGAACGGGCACGACGGAGGAGCAGCAGGAGCCCCTGCAGGAGGAGCCCTTGCCGGAGGAAACCCAGCAGCAGGAGCCTCAGCAGCAGGAGACCCCGCAGGAGGAAACAGCATCTGCACAGACCTCGGCCGAAACGTCTGGACCAGTTGCATATGTGATACAAAAGGGAGATACTTTGATCGGAATCAGTATGCGCCAATACGGCACCGATGCTAAAGTTTCTGAGATATGTGAGCTGAATCAAATAGCAAACCCGGATGATATTAAGGTGGGGGAGAAAATTTTATTACCCTAGTACGTGGAGAGTGTGATACAATATACGGGCAGAGCTTGGCTGCGATACATAAAACAATGAGGTAATCTATGGCGGACATAAAAAGTTACCTGAAGGAAAAAGAAAAAAGGGAACAAAATCAGCTGAATTACAAAGAAAAAATCAGAAAGCATAAACTGACTGCCTTATACAGGGTGCTGCTGGTGCTGGCAGCGGTGGGAGCGCTGGTGGCATTGGTAATTCTGCAGTACCAGAGGCATATATATACGGACTATGATACGGTATCTGCCCTGTCCAGAGAAACGGCAGGAGCAGCAACGGATATCCGGCTGGGGGATGCCATACTGACTTACAGCAAGGACGGAGCCCACTGTACGAATTTAAAGGGAGAAGTTACCTGGAACCGTACTTATGAAATGCAGGATATCAGAATTGCTGTCTGTGATGATGTGGCGGCAATTGGAAACTATAATGGAAGAAGCATTTATGTGCAGAATACCCAGGAACAGCTGGGAGAAATCACTACTACCATGCCGATCCGTGATCTTACTGTCTCAGCTACAGGCTGCGTCACTGCCGTTTTGGCGGACACGAATGTCACCTGGATCAATACCTATGCTCCCACGGGAGAAATGCTGTACACCGGACAGGCACATATGTATGACAGCGGCTATCCTGTGTCTGTCAGCCTTTCACCCAGCGCGGAGCTTTTGGGAGTCAGTTATATCTATGTGGACGCCGGAGTTTTGAAAACCAATATTGCGTTTTATAATTTCGGAGCGGTGGGGGAAAACCAAAGCGATCATATTGTCAGCGTTTATTCTTATTCGGACCTGCTGGTTCCGTACATACAATTTATGAATGACAGCACGGCATTTGCCGTAGGGGATACGAGGCTGATGATGTATACCGGCAGTCAAAAACCGGTGGTTGCGGCGGAATACTTATATGAAAAGGAAATACAGTCCGTGTTTTTCAGCGACAGGTACGTGGGACTGGTTTTTCTGTCAGACGATGCTGCTTCTGTCTATCAGATGGATGTCTATGACGTAAATGCACAAAAAGTGGGCAGCTATTATTTTGATGTTGATTACACGGATATCTTTTTTTCACAGGATTATTTTGTGGCGTATAACGAAACGGATTGTGAGATTATAACCCTTGGGGGCGTAGAAAAATTCAAGGGAACCTTTGACAAGACGGTGCGACTGATGATCCCCGCGGGAGGAACGTATAAATACGCTATCGTTACGGAAAATTCCATTGACACCATACAGTTGAAATAAGTGTGAAGGAAACGCGAAAGGATTAGGAAAGACCATTGAGCTGTTGTCAGCTGAGGCGGACAAGGAGGTATACAAATGAATTTGTTATTTGTGATAGTGATGATTGTTATGTTCTTTAATATAGTAAGCGGTTACAAGAAAGGCATGGTCAGGGAAATTATTTCCCTGATTTCTCTCATTGTAATGTGTGTTGTAGTAGCTCTGATCGGAAACGGGCTCAACAGCTATTTTGATGGAGAAATAGCAAATGTGATAATAGCGGTGCTGCTGCTTTGTCTGGTTGGCATTGTACATCATTTGCTGGGTGTTGTATTTTTTTCTGCAAAAGTCATCTCCAAGCTGCCTATTGTGAGCTGGATAGACAAATTGCTGGGGATGCTTTTTGGAATTGTTGAAACTATTTTGATTCTTTGGACAATCTATGCGTTTATTATGATGCTGGATATGGGAGTGATCGGACAGCAGATACTTGTTTATACAAGAGAAAACCAGATTTTAACATGGCTGTACGAGAATAATTATCTGGCCGTATGGCTTGAAAGATTGAATTCGGAAATCAGCTTCCTGCCCTCTTAAGGATAAATATGCGGAGCAGCGAAAAAGCGCCTTGGCGCGGCTTTGCGAATGGCGTGGACTGAAAAGTTACAATTTGTTTGAAAAATTCCAAAAATTGCATTGACAAGGAAGCCCAGTTTGTGCTATCATAAAATTCCACCGCCAAAAGGGAGGAAGTGCTGCGGAAGCAGGCACAGGAGCTCCCG
>NZ_CEWDFQ010000376.1:0-2829 GCF_982438285.1 Acetatifactor sp.
ACAGTGTGGGAACCGATGTTTCCGTGGACTGTTTTGAAAAGCTGGGAAATGTGACCTGTTATGAAAATACCGTAACCGCAGAGGAAGCGGCAGGACGGATTGGGGATGCGGATGTGGTGGTGGTGAACAAAGCGCCCATGAATGAGGAATCGCTTAAGAATGCTTCCAAGGTAAAGCTGATCTGTGAATTTGCCACAGGCTATGATAATTGTGATCTGGACTATTGTACCAAAAGAGGCATAAAGGTGGCTAATGTGGTGGACTATTCCACCGCCATGGTAGCCCAGCATACCTTTACGCTGGCGCTGGCCCTTCTGCAGAAGCTGTCTTATTATGACAATTATGTGAAATCCGGAGCCTACAGCGCTCAAAGCCGTTTTTCCAATTTTGATCTTCCCTTCCGCGAGCTGGATGGGAAAACCTGGGGAATTGTGGGGATGGGAAATATTGGCCGCAGAGTGGCAAAAATTGCTGCTGCCTTTGGCTGTAAGGTAATCTTTTATTCCATCACAGGAAAAAGCACCTGCACAGAATACGAGCAGGTGGATAAGAATGAGCTGCTTGCACAGAGCGATATTTTGTCCTTACATTGTCCCTTAAGCGATTTGTCCCGTGACTTTATCGAAAAGGAGGCATTATCCAAAATGAAATCTACAGCCATTCTCATCAATGTGGCCAGAGGAGGTGTGGTGAACAACAGGGATTTGTATGAGGCTCTTGAGACAGGCCAGATCCAGGCGGCAGGTCTGGATGTGGTAGAAAAGGAGCCTTTGACGCAGGACAATCCGCTAAGCCGTATCAAGGACAGCAGCCGCCTGATTATCACCCCGCACCTGGCCTGGGCCAGCGTGGAGGCCCGCACCAGATGCGTGGAGGGAGTATATGAAAATATAAGGGCATTTTTAAATGGAGAGGAACGTAATATTGTAAACCCACAGTGATTTCCGCGCTTTATGGGAAGGATTTCCCTGTTTGCTTTTTCGTTTCTTTATGTTAAAGTAATAACAAATACAGGCTGGCGGGGATAGTCTGCATAAAAGCAGCAGGAACCTATGAGGAGGGTGTAAGATGATAGACATACTGAGGAGCTTTACGAGAAAAAGCGGAATCATCCGTATTGTGATCGGAGCAGTGGTGATAATTGCCTGTCTGATTATCACGAAATTTGCCATTTTTGATTTGATTCTGGGACCGGTGGAAATTGATATGACGCAGGACCCGGCGCAGTACGAGGGCAGGTGGGCAACCATCCAGGTGCAGAACCTGCTCACCGACTATGTGGAGCATCAAACCACAACGGAGTATGAATCCGGGAGAACTACCACTTCTACCGATGGAAACAGTTACATAGCCTTTTACGCTGACGATAATTATGAGACTATGACCTCCACTTGGTATTATTTCAGCTTTTATCTGCCCAAGCGGGACCAGGAGGAGGCTTATGCCATGATTGACGACACATGGGCGTATTGGGAGGATTACTCCGGCGCGGTGGAGGCTCCTGAGCCCATGAAGATTACGGGAACCTGGGAGAAGCTTGAGGGGGATCTTTTAGACTATTATATCGAAACTTTGGAATATGATCTTGGCATAGTGGAAGATGGAGATGATATTTTTGTGGGCTATACGCTGAATACGGATAGTGTAGGCGGCGTAAAACTCAGCACCTTTGTGATATTTACCATCGTGGCTTTTGTGGCGCTGGTGTACATAATAGTACAGATTGTAAAAGTATGCAGCAACGGATGCGCAAAGACTATCGCCCGGTATGTTCAGGAGAATCCCGGCATTTCCATGAGCCAGGTGGAAACGGATTTCGCATCGGCGCACCAGATCGGGAAGCAAAAGGTTTGGATCGGCAGAAACTGGACTGTCTATATTATAGGAATGAAGGTTCACATTTTCGCAAACAAAGATGCGGTATGGGCTTATTATTACAGGAGGACAGGCAGAGGCGCCGTCAGTGAGATGAGGGTATATATGATAGGGAAAAAGATACACCATATTCCGCTGACTGAGGCGCAGACGCAGGAAGCGATGGGCTATTATGGAGCAGAGCAGCCTCACATGGTGCTGGGATACAGCGCAGAGCTGTTAAACATGTTCAATAAGAACTTCCAGGATTTCTTGAATTTAAAGTATAATCCTGTGAGGCAGCAGCAGGCGCAGGACCCTTTTAACAGCGTTTACAATAGTTGACGGGCACAGGGATTGTTTTTATCTTTGTATCTGAATTTTAAAATTGGACGGTGGATTTCTTGACAAGCAGTCTGAAACATAGTAAGTTTATACTGTTACCGTTCTGGACATAATATTTTAGAATGAGGAAGCAAAATGATAGAAAAAATAAAAGCTCTCTGTGTGAAATATGAGGAGATTATTGCATATTTGATTGTGGGTGTGCTGACCACGCTGGTGTCCTGGGGAGCCTGCTGGATTTTTGAGGCCGCACTGCTCAATCCGGATATCGGCTGGCAGAACGCCATGATTAATACACTTGGCTGGGTGGCTGGTGTGCTGTTTGGCTATGTGACCAACAGAAAATATGTATTTAAGAGCACCAACCCTCATATTTTAAAGGAATTTTCCCAGTTTGCGGGAGCCAGAGTATCCACTTGGATATTGGATATTGTGATCATGTATGTGACGGTAAACCTGATTCAGATGAATTACTGGATTGCCAAAATTTTTATATCCTCGGTTTTGGTTATGATTGCCAACTATGTGTTCAGCAAGGTGTTTGTATTTAAAAAGGAAAAGAAATAAGGGGACTTATCCCTCTGGAAGAACTGAAAAATCAGAAAACGGCATGACCCGAAGGGCTATGCC
>NZ_CEWDFQ010000377.1:0-2828 GCF_982438285.1 Acetatifactor sp.
CCCCGCCGGTCTGGATATCGGACTTATGAATAAGTATTATGACCTTGCCCTGGCGGGGGATGAGCTGGCAAGAGATCATTATGCCAATCTGCAGAGGAAGGCGTCAGACTGTCTCCAATGCGGACATTGTGACAGACGGTGTCCCTTCCATGTAAAGCAGACCAGGAGAATGCAGGAAATTGCCGCTTATTTTGGAAAGTAAGGGTGTCAGGGATTTTCGCCTGTTTGGTTTTGCACCTGTATTTCTGCATCAGCTCCCTGGATATCCCGGATAATTTCTCCCACAGCGGGCACAGTGATGCGTCCGCTCAAAGGATTTTTGATGCTGAGTACCGGTGTGGTGATGACGGCGTCCACCTGGGAGCGCTCGAAGGCCAGATCGGCGTCGATCATCTGGCAATTTATCAGCTTTAAGCCCTTACAGTAGCACAGCGGCTGGGTGCCTGTGATTTTGCAGTTTTCAAAGGTGACGTTCTCGCAGTACCAGGCAAGATACTCTCCTTTGATTATGCTGTTTCGGATGGTTACGTTTTTGGCGTGCCAGAAGGCGTCCTTGGTATCGAAACTGCACGACTCGAAAAGGGAATTTTCAATATATTGGAAAGAATATTTTCCCTTCATGCGCACATTCTGAAAGTGCAGATTGCGGGAACGCATCATAAAGTATTCGCTTTCTGCACGGCAGTCCTTCATTTCTATTGTCTGCACCGACCAGCCAAACTCTGGGGAGAGAATATCGCATCCCTTCATCTTTACATCGCTGCATTCCCGCAGAGCCTTGATGCCGTGAAGCTTGGTGTCTGTGATTTCGATGTGGTCGGAATACCACAAGGCTGCCCGGCACAGGCTGGTCATCTCTGAATTTTGTATTTTCAGTCTGTGGTCGTGCCAGAAGGGATAGCGCAGATTAAAAAAACTGTGCTCTACCTGCACATCCTCACATTCCTTAAAGGCGCTTTCCCCATCTGCAGGGCCGTCAAAGGCGCAGTCCTTTACGAAAATTTCCTTGCTGCCATACAAGGCTCGTTCCATATCAAAGGTTTGGTTTTGAATCATTTTCATGAGTGTACCTCCTTGTCCGCCTCGGCAGACATCAATTAAAGTATAATCCGGATGTTTGTAAATGGCAAATGCTTGTGTGACAATATCACGGAAATCCTCCAAAAGATAGGCTATAATGGCAGCATAAAACGAACAAGGAGGATACAAATATGTCGGCAATAAATATTACCAAGGAAAATTTTCAGAAGGAGGTTATGGAGTCCGCACAGCCCGTTTTGCTGGATTTCTGGGCTTCCTGGTGCGGCCCCTGCAGGATGGTGGCTCCGGTGGTGGAGGAGATAGCTCAGGAGAGAACCGATATTAAGGTGGGAAAGGTCAATGTGGACGAACAGCCTGAGCTGGCCAGCCGTTTTCAGGTCATGAGCATTCCTACGCTGGTGGTAATCAAGGATGGCAAGGTGGCAAATCAGGCTGTGGGCGCAAGACCCAAAAGCCAGATCTTAAGTCTTTTATAAGAAAGGTGGAACAGCAAGGTGAAGGTTGTGATTGTAGGCGGGGTGGCAGGCGGAGCCACCGCTGCCGCCAGAATCAGGAGATTGGATGAACAGGCGGAAATCGTCGTGTTTGAGCGGTCGGGCTACGTGTCCTATGCCAACTGCGGCCTGCCCTATTATATTGGAGATGTGATCACCCACAAGGAGGAGCTGACCCTTCAGACCCCGGAGAGCTTTTTTGCCCGGTTTCGGATAACGGTGAAGGTGCGTCACCAGGTCACTGCAATTCATCCGGAGAGCCACACGGTTTCGGTGGAGGATCTGGAAACAGGAAGGAAATTTGAGGAAAGCTATGACAAGCTGCTTTTGTCTCCCGGCGCAAAGCCCATAAAGCCCGGCTTTTTCGGGGGCAATTCCGACAGACTGTTTACGCTGCGCACCGTGGAGGATACCTTCCGCATCAAGGAATATATCACAAAAAACCATCCTAAGACGGTTATACTGGCAGGAGGAGGCTTTATCAGCCTGGAGCTTGCAGAAAACCTAAAGAATCTTGGCATGGAGGTCACCATTGTAGAGCGGCTTAAGCAGCTGATGACTCCATTTGATCCGGACATGGCGGCATTTCTGCACAATGAGATGAGAAGGAATGGGGTGAAGCTGGTTTTAGGACGCGCAGTGGAAGGCTTCCGGGAAAGGGAAGGCTTTGTGGAGGTGCTTTTAGAGGACGGAGAATCCCTGCAGGCCCACATGGCGGTGCTTGCCATGGGAGTGGTTCCGGATACCGCACTTGCCAGGGAGGCTGGACTTTTGCTGGGAAGAAAGGACAGCATTCTGGTAAACGACAGGATGGAGACCTCCATCCCGGATATCTATGCGGCAGGAGATGCGGTGCAGATAAAGAATTTTGTCACCGGGCAGGATACGCTTGTTCCCCTTGCGGGGCCTGCCAATAAACAGGGACGGATTGCAGCGGACAATATCTGCGGAAACCACAGCCGTTATCTGGGGGCTCAGGGCAGCTCCGTCTTAAAGGCCTTTGCGCTGACGGCTGCCGCCACTGGTTTAAGTGAGACGGCTGCAAAGCAGGCGGGCATTGCTGCAGACAAGGTGATTCTTTCTCCCATGAGCCATGCCGGTTATTACCCGGGCGGCAAGGTCATGACCATGAAGGTGATCTTTGAAAAGGGGACGGGACGGCTTTTGGGCGCGCAGATCATAGGCTATGAAGGGGTGGACAAACGCATAGATGTTTTGTCCGTGGCCATCCATGCCAAAATGCAGGCCGCTCAGCTGAAAGATCTGGAGCTTGCCTATGCACCGCCCTTTTCC
>NZ_CEWDFQ010000378.1:0-2824 GCF_982438285.1 Acetatifactor sp.
CAGCCTTGTCAAGGGTGGCCGTGCCCAGTCCATACATGCTGTCCCAGGTGGAAGCGGCCGCTGTCACAGAGGAAGTATCGTTGACCGCAGTCCCCGCAAAAATACCAAAACCCTCGCTTCCCTGAAATCCCAGCAAAGACCCCAGATAAGGAAAAATCACAGCGGCGAGCACATTGAACAGAAAAATCACGGAAATGGCCTGGGCCACCTCCTCGTCATCTGCTTCAATGACCGGCGCTGTGGCAGCAATGGCTGAGCCTCCGCAGATGGAGGAGCCCACGCCGATGAGGCAGGAAATTTTCCCTGGCACCTTCATGGCCTTACACAAAATCCAGGCAAGGAGCAGCGAAACAGAAATGGTGGAAACGATGATGGGCAAAGACTGCGCTCCCGTCTTAAAAACTACGGATAGATTCAGTCCAAAGCCCAGCAAAATAACAGCATACTGCAGAATTTTTTTGGAGGTAAAGGAAATTCCCTCCTGCAGCCTGGTCTTATTCTTTATAAACAAGGTGATCACCATGCCAAGGAGAATGGCAAACACAGGCCCCCCCACGATGGGAAACAGCTTTCCCAAAAAGAAGCCTGCCAATGCAATCACAAAACAAAATGAAAGTCCCAGTCCCTTTTCCCTCAAAAATTTCATTCGAATACCTCTTTCTTCCTTTGTATTTTCAAATCTAGTACTTTTTTGCCCAAAGACCTGTCAGGACAAAATGCCTTCACACATTTTATCATCTTTCCACAGTTATGCAAGCCTTCGGCTGAGACTTTTTCTATTTCTTTTTCACTTTAGTGATTTTGTCCCCAAAAAAAGAAGCTGCGTCCGGCCAAAAATGCCGTACGTCAGCTTCTTTCTTTGGCCTGCTTGATACAGGCCCTCTTTTTTTCCTACTGTACTGCCAGATTGGAATAGCCCATCAGGCTTTCATCCACGGCCCTGGCCGCCTCCCGTCCCTCACGGATCGCCCAAACCACCAGGGACTGCCCTCTGTGCATATCCCCTGTGACAAACACTCTTTCTGCGCTGGTCTGATAGGCTCCGGCAGCGGTTTTTACATTGGTGCGCTCATTCAGCTCCACGCCGAAGGCCTCCGCCACATATTTCTGAGCCCCCAAAAAGCCTGCCGCAATCAGCACGATATCCGCATCCAGAATCTGTTCGCTTCCCGGCACCTCCTGCATCTTCATCCGTCCGCTCTGTGCGTCCTTCTCCCAGGAAAGCTTTACGATCTTCACCGCCTTCAGGCTGCCGTTTTTATCCTTGATAAATTCCTTCACGGTAGCCTCATAAATGCGGGGGTCGTGGCCATAGACTGCAATGGCCTCCTCCTGGCCGTAATCCGTCTTGCAGATTTTAGGCCACTCGGGCCAGGGATTATCTTCAGCCCTCTGATCTGGAGCCTTTGGCATCATCTCGATCTGGGTTACAGACTTTGCGCCATGCCTTATGGCCGTACCCACACAGTCATTTCCGGTATCTCCTCCGCCGATAATCACCACATGCTTTCCCTTGGTGTCCACGTAGGCCTTATCCGCAAAATTGGAATCTAAAAGGCTTTTTGTGTTTGCCTTCAAAAAGTCCACCGCAAAATAAATGCCCTTCGCATCCCTTCCCGGCCCATTGATATCCCTGGGATTGGAAGCGCCGCAGGCTAAGATCACCCGGTCAAACTCCTGAAGCAGGCTCTGGGCCTTGATATCCTTTCCCACATCCACGCCGGTGCGGAATACCACGCCTTCCTCCTCCATGATCTTACGCTTTCTCTCCACAATGTGCTTTTCCAGCTTCATATTGGGAATCCCATACATTAAAAGCCCGCCGATGCGGTCGGAACGCTCAAACACCGTCACCAGATGTCCCCCGCCTGTTGAGCTGATCCGCAGCCGCAAGGCCGGAGGGACCGCTTCCGATAACAGCCACCTTCTTGCCCGTGCGCACCTTGGGGGGATTGGCTCCTGCAAGACCTTCCTCGTAAGCATTTTCAATGATCGCATACTCATTTTCTTTGGTGGAAACCGGGTCCCCGTTCAAGCCGCAGGTACAGGCGGCCTCGCATAAAGCGGGACATACCCGGGAAGTAAACTCAGGGAAATTATTTGTCTTTTTCAAACGGTAGTAGGCCTGACGCCAGTTGCCCGTATATACAAGGTCATTCCACTCCGGCACCAAATTGTGCAGCGGGCAGCCGCTGGCCATGCCGCAGATCATCATCCCCGCCTGGCAGAAAGGAACGCCGCACTCCATGCAGCGGGCCCCCTGGAGCTGCTGCTTTTCCCTGGACAGATGCTGGTGGAATTCGTTGAAATGCCTGATTCTCTTTTTCGGGTCCTCAGACAGGCTGACTTCCCTTTTATATTCCATAAAACCAGTTGGTTTACCCATTCTTCTAACCTCCTATTTTCTGGTATTGGCATAAAATGCTTCTATCTGCGCCTGCTCCGCGCTTAAGCCCTTTTCCTCCATCTGGACAATGGTCTTTAGCACACGGGCATAGTCGTGAGGAATGATCTTTTTGAATTTCGGCAGATATTCTCCGAAATTGTCCAAAACCTCCTTGCCCTTTGCGGAATTGGTCAAAGCCACATGCTCCTGAATCATGGTCTTTAACTCCAGCACATCATATTTGGAGGTAATCTCCTCGGAGGACACCATCTCCTTATTGAGACGCTTGTAGAGATCGTTGCCCTCGTCCAGCACATAGGCGATGCCGCCGCTCATGCCGGCTGCAAAGTTCTTGCCCGTGCCGCCAAGCACCACTACCCGGCCGCCGGTCATATATTCGCAGCCATGATCGCCCACGCCTTCCACCACGGCAATGGC
>NZ_CEWDFQ010000379.1:0-2819 GCF_982438285.1 Acetatifactor sp.
CACTATCAATCCCCTCCCCCCCCCCAACCCTCCGTCCCAAGGCAAAGCCGCTTAATTCTGCTCCCAACCGCCACTATGGAAAACAACATACGCAGCACATATACAAAGGGCTTAAGTCCCGAGTGCATGCTCACGCCCTCCGTCCTGGGGTGCATCACCGCAGGAATTTCCTCCACCCGAAAGCCAAGCAGCAGCATTTCCATTATCTTATTGGCATCCGGATACCTGTCGTCAAAACGACTATATCCTGCATAAAAGGAGAATACTCTTTTATCAAGCCCCCACAGTCCTGTAGTGGGGTCCTTTATATGCCTCCCTGTTCCCATATAAATCAACCGCCGAAACAGCACAAATCCAATCTTTTTGGCAAAGGAAACCGGAAACGATACGCTGTCCTTTAAAAACCGGGAGCCCAGCACCACGTCCGGACATTCTCCCCTTTCGTCCTTTTTCTTAAGTCTTTCATATATAGCCGTAATATTCCCTGCATCATGCTGTCCGTCCCCATCTATCTGAATCACATACCGGTAGCCATGGCGCAGGGCATATTTATAACCTGACTGCAGGCCGCTTCCATATCCAAGATTAAACACATGATCCACCACTATGTGGTTTCTGGCCCGGGCTATCAGGCTCGTCCGGTCCTTAGAGCCGTCGTTTATCACCAGAATGTCTGCAATCCTTTCAATCTCCGGTTTTTCCAGACGCTCCAGAAGCGCTCCGATATTCTTTTCTTCATTGTAAGCCGGAATAATCACCAAAAGCTCCTTGTTGTTCATTCTACCACCTTTCCCCCTCAAATCCTAAGCCAAAAGACAAAACAGCTTTTCCAGCTCCGATTCGTCCCCAAAGCTTCGTGCTGCCGCAGCAAAACCAATCCTCTTTCGCAAATCCCCATCATGAATAAGGGCCTGTACCCCGTCACGGATACCTTCCGGCGTCAGGCTGCACATCATCCCGTCCTCCATGGGTTTTACCTGCTCTCTGTTTCCACTGCAGTCCGACACCAAAATAGGCTTCCCCAGAATCTGGGCCTCCTGTATGGCAATACTTTTTCCCTCATAGCGGCTGGCGTGTACATAGATATCTGCCTGCCGCAGATAGGGATAGGGATTCGGAACAGCGCCCAGGAGCAGAAAATCCCTCTCCAGGCCAAGCTGCCTGATTTTCCCCTCCAAAAAGCGCCTCTCATCTCCCTCCCCCAGCACATACCATCGCACATTTTCACCGCTTTTTTTCAGAAGCGCCATAGCCTCCACCGACACCTCAAGAGCCTTCTGGGCCGTCAGCCTGCCCACGGTGAGAATTCTAAGTCCCTGAAAGGAATCGGAAAATCCCCCGGGAAGCTGCGCCTTTTTCAATATACCCTCCCGGTCCACAAGATTGCGGAAAATTTCTGTCTTTTCCCTGCATTGCGGATATACCTTTAAAAACGCCTCTCTCACCTCATCCGAAACCGTGAATATTCTGTCAAATTTCAGATAACAGTCTCTGTCAAGCCTTCTGGTATACCCGGCCCTTGTGTAATCCACATGAATAAACGCGGCTTTTTTTTTGGCCTTCACATGATCCGCCACATAGTAAGAGGCGCCGCCCTCCAAAAAGGCCACAGCCAGATCATAAACCCTGTGGAAACGTTCTGCGCCGTCAGACAATGCCCTCCACATCAGCTTATCCGGCAGAATTCTTTTTTTTCTCGCCATCTCCCAAAAATTCCCTGCAAGATATGGCAGCAGAAAAAATAAGTTTCCCCTTGCGGCCAGCGCCCGGAGCGTATTGGAAAAAAGAAGCTTTTTCCCCTCTCTGGAAAGCACCGAGCAGTCACTGTAGCGTCTGTTAAGCAGCCTTATATGTTCCGGCAGCCTGTGCACCAGCTCCCCCTGTCCCAGCAGCACATACAAATCCGTTTGGTATTCCTTGGGATTCACATGCCGGACAAGCTCCATGAGAGCGGTTTCCGCCCCTGCCATCCCCAACGTATTGATCACAATCAATATCCTTTTCATAGCGGCTTCCGCCCCATCTCTTCCGCCAGCTCCTCGAGGCGCTTTTTGATCACTTCGTTTTCCTGATTGAGCAAGGATACCTGCATGGCCAGCTCCAGATTTCTGCGCATCAGCTCAGAAACCCGGGCGCTCATAAAGTACGCGCCGTAAATTGCGCAGAAGCCCAAAAGCAGAACCAGTGCCATGCCCGTTGTAGAGATGTATCGATTCAAAATCACCGGACGCAGCAAAACCCCCGCCAGAATTATGATAATGCTGATAAGTCCCCAGGTAAGGCAGAAGGGCTCCGTCATCCTCCTTTTTGCCAGTGACGAAACCGTGATGCCAAGCAGCACCACCCCGGTGATGATGATAATAATGCGCAAAATATTTCCCGCTTCCATAAGTTTACCTTACCTTCCTCTTTTTTTCTCCAATTTTGTCTCCATTTTTGGAGTGGGACCGCCATAAACCAAATTAGAGGGTTTTCGTCCATGTCCCGCCTTCATAATGCTTCCCTGACAAAACACATGGATATCAAGCGTCCTCTCCATCACCCTGAGTCTGTGATACGCTGCGCAAAAGCCCGCAAAGGCTCCGGCCACAAGCCCCAGCCCGTACCAGGGAGCCGACAGCCGTGAGGAAAACAAGCTGCCAAAAAACGTGATCCCGCAAAAGCTCACCGCCGTAAGCACCGCTCCCTTCAAATCATTAAAGTAATACAAGAATATGATAGCGGCGTACATTAAAAACAAAATGAAATATCCCGCCGCCAGACACGGATAAATACGCATCACCTGCCCTCCTATCCCCAGCCTGGGAAGCAGAACAATG
>NZ_CEWDFQ010000380.1:0-2815 GCF_982438285.1 Acetatifactor sp.
TGATCATCCCTAATAGGGGAAGCACTGCCACCAGCACACATGCCATGGCCGGGTCCAGTGTAAAAGTCACGCAGATGCCTCCGATCAGAAGTATGGGCGCGCGCACGCCCAGTCTCTGCACCCTTCCTATCATTTGATGCAGATTGTAGGTATCCGTTGTCATTCTGGAGATCAGGGAGGGCTTTGTAAAGAAGTCAGTCTGCCTGTTGGAAAGATACATGATTTTGGAAAAGAGATCATGGCGTATGAGCTGTGTGGCATCGCTTGCCACCTTGGAGGCCATCCGGTTTGCTATGATATTGAAGGTTACCGCCAGCACGGAACAGAAAATCATGAAGAAACCCCAAAGCAGCACCAGGCTTTTCTGCTGCTTTGGGATTACAGAGTCAATGATATATGCCAGAATATAGGGGATGCACAGATCCATTATGGTTCCCCAGAATTTAATGAGAAACCCTACCCCCATTCTTGGGCAGTAGGGTTTCAGATATCGGATCACAATCTGTTTCAACTTGTTTACTCCTTAAAATAGCCGGGCAGAAATATCCTTACGTCTGTTAGATCTTAAATACGGAGATTTCCGTCTTGAGACTCTCCATGTTCTCCCCCAGGGCATCCGCAGTCTTGTTCAAATCCGTAACACTCTCCAGCAGCCGGCCGGCCACATCGTTTACAACCTCAGTGCTGTTTGCCGTCTCCTCAATGATATGGGAAATATTCTTTACCGCTTCCACTGTATCATTGCGTTCCTTGTCAGCCTTCTCCATGCTTTCCACTATGGCCTTCAGACCGCCGATCAGCTGATTCATACGAAGCTGCATCTCACGGAACACCGACACCACCTGCTCTACCGCTTCCGTCTGAAGGTCAACCATAGACTGGGCCTGGTTCGCGCTCTCCACACTGTTTAAGGTCTGCGCCGTGATATGTCCCACATTGTTGCGGATTTCTCCCGCCGCCTTTGCGGAATCATCTGCCAGCTTGCGGATTTCCTCCGCCACAACCGCAAAGCCCCTTCCGGCCTCCCCAGCCCTGGCAGCCTCAATGGAGGCGTTCAGAGACAGAAGGTTGGTCTGCTCCGTAATATCTGTGATGGTTTCCACAAAAGTGTTGATAATCTCGGATTCCTTTCGCAGAGAGTTTATGCTCTCACCCACCTTTGCCGTGATCTGCGTGGTCTCCTTGGCTCTGCTGCCTAACAGCTGCACGATTTCCATTCCCTGATTGATCATGCCCTCTGTTTCGTCTACCAGCTTTTCAACCTTTTCCACCACCCGGCTGACTTCCTGTATCTCATTTGACAAAATATCTGTCTTTTCCACGCACTCCTGGGCATGCTGGGACTGCCTGGTCATGCCTTCGTTAATCTCGCTGATGGCCTGGGTGATGTCCATGGAATAATCGTTGATCACGTCCGACGCCTTCTCTACTTCCTTGGCGGACTCCTCCAGCTGCCCCGTAGCGTTGGACACCTGATTCACAAGCTTTTTGGTATTTTCGATCATATTGGCTGCGGAGCCAGCAAGACCTCTGAATTCGTCATGTCCCTTAGCCTTCACCAAAACGGTCAGGTCACCCTTTGCCACCTCTCCAAATTTTTTGGAAATCCGCTTCATATTGTTCTGGATGCCTGCCACGATGAGAATGCCCACTGCCAGTACAATAACCGTTGCCAGAATCACCAGGCCTACGGTAAGCCCCTTGATATCCTCCGCCTGTCCCGTAACGACCTGCATGGGCACCAGCGCGCACACGGAGGCGTTGGTCATATCGCTTGTACTGTAAATAAACAGGTAGTCGCCGCCCTGAAAGCTTACCTGTCCTGCTCCCTGCAGTTCACCGCTTTCAAGAGCCGCACTGTAGAAGTCCTGTCCATAAAATACGGCTTCTTCTCCGGTCAGAACACTCTCCTGTCCCTCTGGAACATTCTCACAGATAATCTCCCTGCCGTTTTTAGTCACAAATCCCAGAATGCTCCCCTCTCCCAAATCCAGCCCGGCGATAAATTCCTCAATGGCCGAGGGCTTGATATCTACCACAATACAGGCGTTATTAGACTGGGACATCATCTCAAAGGCCAGAATGTAATCTGATTCCGTAAGGGCAAAGTTGGTGTCCAAAAGGGGATGGCTGTCAATCCACTTCTCGATGGTCCTCTTTCCCGTGGAAACACTTTTCTGATATTCCTCCAGGATACCGTCCATGGTCCCTCCGTCGGAAGAGCTGGCCTTAGTGGAAATCATGGAGATACCGGCCTTTGTAATAATATGTATATTGCTGATAAAAGGGTTCGTGGTCTGGGAGGACATAATGTCCGACCTGACGCTGGTGGTCACATTCAGCTTATCCACCGGTGAATCCTCATACATGCCCAGAAAATACTTGCTCAGATCGGAGTTAAAGGCATATTTCATTCCCTCCGATTCAATAAAGGTGCAGCTCATATCAATGTATTCCGTAGCCATGGCTATGGTCTGCACCGTAGAGTCCTCAAAATTCCCGCTCATGCCCTCCGCAGCCTTTTGGTACGCAGAAAAGCCGATTACAACCATAAATACAATTGGCACAAGAAAGCATACCACGATCTTGTTGCGGATACTGAAAAGCAGAAAGCCGGACTTCCCGGTCTGCCTGACTGTCTTTTGCTTTTTCTGAGCCTTGGCCTTCTTCTTTTCAGGCTTTGGCTCCTTCCCTGTATTCTCCTTCTTTCGGAAAATACCCTTCTCAGGCTTTTGATCCGTTTTTTTCCTGTTATCCATTCCGGCTTCCTCCAAACATAGATATATTAAATTACTGTTTTTCTATAGTATATAAT
>NZ_CEWDFQ010000381.1:0-2805 GCF_982438285.1 Acetatifactor sp.
CTCCTGTTTGTTCTGTTCCTGTTGTAATTTCAATGCCTGTTGCGATTTTGTCCCAATGCCTGTTTCCTGCATCTGCTTTTTCGCTTCACGCTTCATCCTTTTCGGATTTCTTCTTATATCCTTTACAACAGCATCAACAGCCGGACTAAATTTCAAACTGGAATAGTATTTTTGAATATATTCATGCACCTCGTAATCTTTTGGTTCTGCACCAAAAGTTACTTTTGCCACAGATAATTTACCACTTTCGATACGTTCAAATACTCCTACCCAAAATGGTTCTTCAAAATATACTGTCAGCTTTCCACTTACTCTGTCCATAAGAATCCCTCCTAAAATAATTGTTGAACAAAGAATGGACAACCCGGAGGGGCAGGTTACTTACCCTATATAATATAGGACGGCTGGGCTACCTACCAGCTCTAGTACATTTCTGATGTACATTGCGTTTTTATCTTTGCATTTATAATCAAGCCACATGGCACGATTATCTTAATTCGTCAAATTCAGCGTTTGTTGATATCTCAATTATACCAAATTCTTACTATTAACACCACGTCAACCTTATTCAAATAATCTCATCTGCTCATACTCTGCGTGTGCCTCTAACAGCACCGGTGTCTTATGCAGCAAATGCTCTGTCGCCCCGTCATCCAGCACCCAGTCTTTCAGTTCCTCCGGCTCCAGGATCAGCGGCATCCGGTTATGGACCGGCGCCACGGAAGGGTTTGCTTCCGTCGTCAGAATGACGAACCTTACCTGATCCTCATACCAGCTATAGCATCCTGCCATGAAAAGTACCGGAGCGTCCTTCCGCTCGTATGAAAATTTCTCCTTGCTTTTATTCCATTCATAAAAACCTTTAGCTGGAATGATGCAGCGCCTGTGCTGCACACTGTCCTGGAAGGTTCTTCGCTCCAGGGCGCTTTCTGCCCTTGCATTGATCAGCAGTTTTCCTTTCTCAACCCCTGGAAAGCCCCATTTCATCTGTTCTGCAGCCAGATGATTTTCCTTGCCCTTTAGGATCATAGCGTTTTGCGAAGGGAATACATCCCCGGTGCGCTCTATCTGCAGTTTCCTATCCAGATCCCGCACCAGCTTCTCAATTTCCCTGGCAGTCTCATCATCCACATAATATCGTCCACACATCGGTTTTTTCTCCTTTCGCCTGCAGGCTTATATTCCTTCCCAACTGATCTTCCAGCAATTTTCTTCCAGATAATAATAAAGCCGGAATAGATACTCTTGATTTCCCAGAACTGTACTGCACCGGTATTCCTGGATGGGGATGCCGCAGTAGTATTTCTTTTCCTGTGTCAGTACATGGATCTGACTGATCGTATGAAGCAGACCTTCATCATCCTGGTACTTGACCAATTTGGGCATGACGGATCCGGTGCTTGTAAACCAGACACCGCAGGCAATCTTTTCTAAATCCCTTTTCAACTCCCCCTCATCGGGATTCTGTGTATTTGTACCTATCCCCATACTCATACTTCTTCACCTCTAGTTTACCCTGACTTTCTTATAATCAACAGTCCTTTTTTCCCTTGAGATGCCCCCGCTCATGTGGTCAATCGGACTTCCCACAAATGCCGCCCGCTTCACCGAATCAATCCCATACCGTCCACGGATCCGGTCCACCGCAGCATCCATTTTCTCCAGCTTTTCATAATCTGTCGTGTCAAACATATCTAACTGGCGCATATTAAAACCGTCCTTTACCCGGCTGGTATGGATCCCCAGATGCCGGATGGCTGTCCCATCCCATAATTGGTCAAAAAGCTGGCAGGCACAGCGATGGATCTCAATGGTAATGTTCGTAGTGTTCCGCAGCGTCATCTGGTGGCTGGCATAACGCAGGTCATGAGATTTGATTCCCACAGCAATCACTTCCGCCCGCACCTTTGCTGCCCGCAGTCTGGTTCCCACCGTCTCCGCCAACGCCAACAACACCAGCTTCGCAGTGGACGCATCCGTTACATCAAAGGCAATGGTGGTGGAGTTCCCGTATCCTTTATTGGCCGGGGCTTCCGACTGTACCACGGATACATCCATCCCGTTGGCAAACGCCCAGATGACCTCCCCGTGCTTTTTCAGATGGACTTTCAGCAGATGCGGCTCCGCATGGGCCAGTTCCCCTATGGTATGGATCCCCAGGTTAAACAGCTTTTTTGCAGTCGCCCTGCCTACAAAGAACAAATCACTCACCGGAAGCGGCCACATTTTATCTTCAATCTCATTATGCCACAGCGTATGCACCCGGTCTGGCTTCTGGAAATCTGATGCCATCTTGGCCAGCAGCTTGTTCTCCGAGATCCCGATATTGACGGTAAATCCCAGCGTATCCCGGATTTGATCTTTCATCCTGTATGCTGCCGTCACCGGATCGCCCCAGAGTCCTTCCGTACCTGTCATATCCACAAATGCTTCGTCTATCGAGTATTGCTCTACGGTTGGAGAATACCGGCGCAGGATATCCATAAATGCCTTGGAGCATTTCTCATACAGGTTATAATTGGGTGGAACCAAAATCAACTCCGGACATTTCTGTTTCGCCTCCAGAATAGTTTCTCCCGTTTTTATATGGAACTTTTTAGCCGGAATAGATTTCGCCAATATAATTCCGTGCCGCATTGCCATATCACCGCCAACCGCAGACACCTTTTCCCGCAGATCCTCCTTCCCGCCTAAATGGTGGAGGCGGTAAACAGCTTCCCAGCTCAGAAATGCGGAATTTACATCAATATGAAAAATAACGTTTCTTCTTTCCAAACTCATGTTCGCCTCCTTTTTCTCTTATTA
>NZ_CEWDFQ010000382.1:0-2792 GCF_982438285.1 Acetatifactor sp.
AATAACCAAAAACGGGTTCCGAAGCAGTGGCTAGTCACCCTTATTTTGGTTATTATGACTAGGTTCTGATACCAGGGAGCGGGTTTCGCAATTACCTATTACAATGTCCGGGAAAATCAAATTTGTGCTGGAGCGTCACAAATTTGTCTGATGGCAGATGAGAAACCGCATGCGCGGATTTCTCATCGCCCTGTGGCGTAAAAACGCTCAGAAATGAGAGATTAAGATGGAAAAATGGTTGGTGGCTGCCAAAAGGGCAGATTTTGACAAGTGGGCCAGGGATTTTCACATTAGTCCTGTAACGGCCAGAATTCTGCGAAACAGAGACCTGACTGATGAGGAACAGATTGACATGTTTTTGCATGGAACCCTTAAGGACTGTCATTCTCCCTGGCTTTTAAAGGATATGGAAAAGGCGGTGCAGGCTCTCTTGGAAGCGGCTGCCGGGGGCACTGCCATACGGGTGATCGGCGATTATGATGTGGATGGAATCTGTTCCTCTTATATTCTCACCAAGGGGCTGCAGATACTGGGCGCAAAGGTAGATACCGCCATTCCTCACAGGATTCATGACGGATATGGCTTAAATGAGCATTTGATCCGGCTGGCGAAGCAGGATGGCATCCAGATGATTGTTACCTGCGACAATGGGATAGCGGCAGCGCCTCAGATTAAACTGGCGAAAGAGCTGGGAATCCAGGTGATTGTGACAGACCACCATGAGGTTCCCTTCCTTCAGGAGGATGGGCGCAAAAAGGAGCTGCTTCCCCAGGCTCTGGCGGTGGTGGACCCCAAGAGAGAGGAGTGCGGCTATCCCTTTTCTGGCATCTGCGGAGCTGTGGTGGCCTACAAGCTGATGGAAGCCTTATCTGAGAGGGTGGACAGTGAAACGCTTTTAGATGCCATGGAGGAGTTTTTGGAATTTGCAGCGCTTGCCACAGTGTGCGATGTGATGGAGCTTAAGGATGAAAACCGGATTCTGGTAAAAGAGGGACTTAAGAGAATGCGCCAGACAAGGAATCCGGGACTGAGAGCGCTGATAGAGGTAAACGGCATTTTGCTCCAAAAGCTGTCCGCATATCATCTGGGATTTGTGGTGGGGCCCTGCTTAAATGCTACCGGCAGGCTGGACACGGCAAAAAGAGCGCTGGAGCTTTTGCAGAGTAAGGAAAAGACAGAGGCCATGAGCGCAGCCAGACAGCTGAAGGAATTAAATGACAGCAGGAAAAATCTCACCCTAAAGGGGGTGGAGGAGGCTGAAAGATATATTGAAGAAAGAGGAATCTACAAGGACAAGGTGATGGTGATCTATCTGCCCAAGGTGCATGAAAGCCTGGCAGGAATCATTGCGGGACGGATTCGGGAAAAATATTACAGGCCGGTATTTCTGCTCACCAGGGGGGAAGAGGGCGTGAAGGGCTCCGGCCGGTCCATAGAGGCCTATCCCATGTATGATGCCATGACAGAGGTGAAGGAGCTTTTCACAAAATTCGGCGGACACAGGCTTGCGGCAGGATTTTCCATGCGGGAGGAGGATATTGAGCCGCTGCGCCAGGCGTTGAATGAAAAAAGCGGCCTGGGGGAGGAGGATTTGATTCCCCGGGTACATATTGATGTGCCCATGCCCTTAGCCTATGCGGATGAAGCCCTGGCAGCGCAGCTGGAGCTTTTAGAGCCCTTTGGGGTGGGAAATCCAAAGCCCTTATTTGCCCAAAAGGATTTGATTTTTTTGTCCGGCTATAAAATGGGAGAGAACAAAACCTGTGCCAGATACCGGGTGAAAACCCCGGAGGGGAAAAGCTTTCCGCTGGTGTTTTTTGGAGATCTTCTGCAGTTTGACTCCTTTTTGGAGGAAAAATACGGCCCCGGCGCAAAGGAGGCTCTTTATTGTGGGAATGCTTCCCTGAGTGTGTCTGTGGCTTATCAGCTGGGCATAAATGTCTATCGAGGGAAAAAGGAAATGCAGTTTATTATGCAGCATTACTGCTGATCAGGAAAGGATAGAGGGATATGATACTGACTGTTACTTTAAATCCGGCCGTGGACAAAACCTGCCAGATCGCCAGGCTTCTGCCGGGGGAGGTGAACCGCCTGGAAAAAACCTTCAGCGTGGCGGGAGGGAAAGGAATCAATGTAACCAAGATACTCAGGCAGTTTCATCTTCCGGTGGCCGCCATGGGATTTCTGGGAGGCTACACCGGAAGAATGATAGAGGACGCCGTGATGGAGCTGGGAGCGGAATGCCATTTTACGAGAATTCAGGGGGAAACCAGGACCAATGTAAACCTTTTGGGGGCGGACGGTTATGTGACGGAGTTGCTTGAGCCGGGGCCTGAGATTTCCAAAGAGGAGCTTGCAAATTTTAAAAAGGAATTTGAATATTGCCTGGAGCAGTCCTCCCTTGTGGTACTCTCCGGCAGCGTGCCGAAGGGGGTGCCTGCAGACATTTACGGAGAGCTGGCTGCACGCTGCAGGGCGGAGGGCAGAAGGGTGATACTGGACACCTCGGGGGAGCTTTTGCGGGAAGGTGTGAAGGAAAAGCCTTATATGATAAAGCCCAATAAGAGAGAGCTGGAATTTCTGGCGGGCTGCAGGCTGGCGGACAGAGAAGCGGTGGAAGAGGAGGCTAAAAGGCTGGTGGAGCAGGGCGTAAGCAAGGTGGTGGTGTCCATGGGAAGCAGGGGAATTCTCTATGTGGATGGGGAACAGACCATTTTTGAACCGGCAAAGGATGTGAAGGTTTTAAATACAGTGGGCTGCGGTGACAGTGTGGTGGCTTCTATGGCCATGAG
>NZ_CEWDFQ010000383.1:0-2774 GCF_982438285.1 Acetatifactor sp.
ACTGTCAATAGTAAAAAAAATAGTACTTATGATATACTTTCTTAAAGACAAGCGATTGCGCAATTATTGATTGCGCAGTCGCCTGTCAGGGAGGAAAGTGTGAAAAAAAGAAAGGTATGGGGCAGGTATGACAAGACGGTTGGTTAAAAAAGGGGTTCTTTGTTTCATGCTGTCAATGGCGCTGATTCTGGGGGCTGCCTGGCCGGTGCAGCAGGCCAGGGCGGATGCACAGACGGTATCGGGAGGAGATGGGCAGACAGTGTCAGGCGGAGATGTGTCGGCTTTAAGTGAAAACGGCTCAGATGCGGGAACTGTTTCCTGGACGGCCACACAGCTGATCGTAAACGGGGATTTTGAGATTCCTGACAATTCCCAGGGGTGGGATGATTATGCTTCGGAATGGGAAATCAGTATTTCGGGAGATAATGCAAGCGGTTATGGATACAACACAAAAATAGATACATATGCTGCTGATAACACCAGCAGGATATTCAGTTATTATAACAACAGTACTACCCAGGCGGCAGCTTTTTCTATGGAGAGAACCATTGAGAATGTGCCTGCAGGTACTTATAAGCTGCGCTGTGACCAGGAAGGAGCGGCTGTGACATCAGGGCTTTCCCTTTCTGTGACTTACGGGCAGACCAATCTGCAGATGGCCCTTCCGGCAACAGCAGGCTGGGATGTATGGGCCCAGGTGGAGACCGAAGCGTTTACACTGACAGAGACTGGCAGCGTGACCATTTCCCTGTCCGGGGATATTGCGTGCGGATACTGGGGAGATTTTGATAATTTTGTTTTGATGAAGGCCCAGGAGAGCACGCAGCCGGAAGAGGATGTGGAGCCGGTGGATGCGGGGATTTACGTGGAGCGGGTGGCAAATCTGTCCGACGATTTTATAAGCGGCATGGACGTGTCCTCCTATGTATCCTTAAGGCACAGCGGCGTCACTTTTTATGATTTTGAAGGAGAGGTGCTGGACGACCAGAGATTCTTTGGCTTATTGGCCGACTGCGGTGTAAACTACATCCGCGTCCGGGTCTGGAACGATCCCTATGACGCAGACAGAAACGGCTATGGAGGGGGAAACAATGACCTTGAAAAAGCTGTAACAATCGGCAAGTGGGCTGCCGAGGCAGGAATGAAGGTGCTGGTGGACTTCCATTATTCTGACTTCTGGGCGGACCCGGCCAAGCAGAAGGAGCCTAAGGAATGGGCGGAGATGGACATTGATGAAAAGGTACAGAAGGTAGAAGAATATACCTACGAAAGCTTGATTACCCTGTTTGATGCAGGCGTGGATGTGGGTATGGTTCAGGTTGGAAATGAAACCAATGGACAAATCTGCGGGGAATCTGAGTGGGAAAATATGGCCCGGATTTTTAACGCAGGAAGCGCGGCCGTAAGAAGCGCGGCTGCGGATACGGGAAAAGAAATCTATGTGGTCCTGCACTTTGCAAATCCGGAAACCAGTGGGCGTTATGCCGAATATGCCCGGAATTTGAATGCCTACAATGTAGATTATGACATTTTTGCTTCTTCTTATTATCCCTATTGGCATGGAACCATTTCCAATTTAAAAAGTGTACTGGGAAATATTGCGCAGACCTATGGAAAAAAGGTGATGGTGGCCGAGACCTCCTGGTGCTATACCTATGAGGACGGAGATGGACATGAAAACACCATTTTTGAGGGGAAAACGGGAATCGATCTGCCCTATGAGGTATCGGTGCAGGGACAGGCAAATGAAATGCGGGATGTGATCAATGCCGTTTCGGAGATTCAGGGCGTCGGCGTATTTTACTGGGAGCCGGCATGGCTTCCGGTGCAGGTGTATGATGAGGATGCACAGAACGCGAAGGAAATCCTTGATGCGAATAAAGAACTCTGGGAAAGCTATGGTTCCGGCTGGGCTTCTTCTTATTCCGCGGAGTATGACCCTGATGATGCGGGAGTTTGGTATGGCGGAAGCGCCGTAGACAATCAGGCCTTGTTTGACTTTACGGGGCATCCTTTGGAAACTCTGAAAATGTTCCAGTATGTGAAAACGGGGACCAATGCTCCCAATGTGATCACTACTATAAATAATATTTCCCTTACGGCACAGGCGGGCCAGAAGGTGACGCTTCCAGAGACAGTGGAGGCCAGCTATTCCCATGGAGATAAGGCATCCGTTCCCGTTACATGGGATCAGGAAAAGCTGGAAGAGGCGCTGCTTGCGGGGGTGGGTACCTATGAAATAACGGGGACTGTTTCCGCGGATGGCGTAACCTATCAGGTGAAATGTACCTTGACCATAGAGCCTGCTAATCTTTTGTCTAATCCGGGCTTTGAGGATGCGGATATGAGTATGTGGAGTATCCTGGATCAAGGAGGAAGCGTAGGAAGAAAAGCGGATTCCAGCAATGTGAGAACGGGAAGCTACTGCCTGCATTTCTGGGATGATGAGGAAATTTCCTATACGGTGGAGCAGGAAGTGGTGCTGGATGCAGGCGTCTACACCTTTGGCGGTTATCTCCATGGCGGTGATGCCGGGGAAGAAGCGGTCTTTGCATTGTATGTGGAATGTGAAGGTGAGACCTACACGGCCCAGGCGCAGGTAAACGGCTGGCAGAATTGGCAGAACCCGGTTGTGGAGAATATAGAGATTTCAGAGAATGGAACGGCCATTACGGTAGGGATTTCTGCAAAGGCGCAGGCAGGAGCCTGGGGGGCGTGGGATGACCTTTATCTGTACCAGGCAGAAGCTGGAGATACAGGAGACCAGGAGGAGA
>NZ_CEWDFQ010000384.1:0-2748 GCF_982438285.1 Acetatifactor sp.
GGATAACAGGATACAGCAGATTTGCCTGGTGGAGATAATTCTGCGGAAACTCAAGTCCTGTGTATCTTGACAAACAAAAAGAGGAGTGTATATAATAAACATACCAAATGAATGTTTAGGTGGGAGAACAAGCAAGTGGCACGAAACAAATACCCGGAAGTGACCGTAGAGCGGATATTGGAGGTATCCGGGCGCCTTTTTCTGGAAAAGGGATATGAAAATACAACCATTCAGGATATCGTGGACGGGCTGGATGGCCTGACAAAGGGAGCGGTCTATCATCATTTTAAGTCCAAAGAGGATATCATCTGCGCTTTAAGTGGGAAACTTTCTTCTGACAATAATCCTCTGGTGCTTGTGAAGCAGAGAAAGGACTTGAACGCATTACAGAAAATGCGGGAAGCCGTTAAGCTAAACCAACAAAACACCAAAGAAAAGCAGCTTCATATGGAGGCCCTTCCTCTATTGAAAAATCCCCGCGTCTTTGCAGAAATGATAAAATCTGACCGTCAGAATCTCACACCGTTATGGCTGGATTTGATAGAAGAAGGAATTGCGGATGGCTCCATTCAGACAGAATATCCCAGGGAGATCGCAGAGCTGATTCCTCTGCTGGGCGATGTGTGGCTTTATCCCAATATCTTTCCTGCAACAAAGGAAGAAATGATCCACAAGTTTACATTTTTTAAGGAAATGCTTGAGAAAATGGGAGTTCCTATTATTGATGAGGAGCTGGAAGAGCTTATAAAGGCAAGAATTTACCAGATTTCGAAGCTATAAAACAAATATGAAGATGCCTGAATAAAAGGCATTTTTGTTTCCTAGAATACATTCATTCAGCAGGTATGAATAGCGGCGCCGAATTGGAAATTCCACACGCGTTCCTCAGCACAAAAACGCTTCGGAAGGGAGGCAAAAATGAGCTATATTTTGATACACGGACTTGGGCAGACTCCGTCAAGCTGGGATCAGGTAACAGCCCAGCTTCCAACTAACGTGCAAATCTATCGGCCTTGTTTAGCTGCGATTGCAGGAGATAAACAGATGACATACGAAAATCTCTATCAGGCATTTGAAAGTGAATGTAACCGCATGGAGACGCCCTTATGTCTGTGCGGCATTTCCCTGGGCGCTGTTGTGGCATTACAGTATGCCCTGAATCATCCGGAAAAAGTAAAGTCTCTCATGCTGATTGCTCCCCAATATAAAATGCCGAAACTGCTTTTATCCGTTCAGAATATGATATTCCGCATTCTGCCCAAAAAGATGTTTTGCGAAATTGGTTTTTCCAAAAGAGATATGATTACATTGACAGCTTCCATGAAGAGGATAGACCTTACGCCTCTGCTGCATGAGATAACCTGTCCTTCCTTTATTCTCTGTGGGCGGAAGGATAGAGCAAACCAAAATGCCGCAAGAATGCTGGCAGGCTTGCTTCCAAATGCAAAATTGTCTTTCGTTGACAATGCAGGTCACGAGGTGAACATAGATGCTCCCACAGCCTTGGCAGTCTTTATAAAAGAGGCATGGTTTCCAGGCATCGAAGGGTAAGATTGAAAATTAAAATTTTCAATCCGGAATTTGTGCTGCCGCACAAAGTTCCTTCTGATTACAAAGCCGCTTACGCGGCAGAATGAGAGGAAAAATGGAGAAAGAAAAACAGGCTCCTGCACTCAGGAGCCTGAAAGTGCGAGCTTTGACGACGGCTCACATGCGGTGCATCCAAGAAAGCTTATGCCTGACCGTTAGGAAAAGAATCGGTTTTCTGCAGCATTCGCCACAGAGTAGTGCGGCTGATTCCCAGCCTTTTTGCGGCCATGGTCTGGTTGCCGCCCTCCTCCTTAAGCACCCGCTGTGCAATCTGTACATTCATTTGTTCCAAGGTTCCGGACAGAGGAAAGGAATCTATGGAGGAATTTGTCTCAGACGAGCTTTCCCATTTTTCCCTCTTTAAAATTTTTGCTACGTTCTCTGTCTTGATGTATAGACTGTCGGTAATCACGGCCAGCTCGTTTAAAATCCGTTTGAATTGATTGTAGTTATGGGGCCAGTCAAAGGATTGCAAAAGCTCTAAAGCTCCCGGCTCAAAGCCTGCAATTTCCCGGCCAAGCTCCAGATTCAGATAGCTTATATAGAGGCTTGCCAGACTGGGAATGCTGGACGGGTTGGAGCGTAGGGGAGGTATATGCAGGGTCAGACAGGAAAATTCATTGACCAGCTGTCTGCAGCGGGGAGATAATTCCTCATTCTCCCTGCAGCTGTAGGTAAACAGCAGATGGTTTCTTCCTGCAAGGTTTGTGGTGATTAATAATGTAAAAAGAGCCTGGTACTGCTGTTCGGACAAGGAATCTATTCCTCTGATGTGAAGGGTGATTCCTGTCTCATTGAGAGGGGATTTATAGTTGTCCATCAGGTAATTCCAGGATTTTTCGTTAAGCTTGGGACAGTCAATGATGACCAGAGGATTGTCCTGGAGCCTGCTTCGGCAGTAAATCAGGTAAACCATCTGATCCTTTCCCGTGCCATCCTCACCCATTACCATGATGGGATAATCAGACTGATTAAATTGCTCGATGGAGGAGCGCAGCGGGCTGGTAGTGTTGGAAATCCCGTAAAAGCTTTCATAAAAGCTGTTGGAGGCAGATTCCTTGTTCAGATAACGCAGACCGTTACGTGACGGAGTAAAGGAAAAGCTCTGCAGACGGACATTATACACAATATAATCCTGCTGGTTGCAGTGCATATAAG
>NZ_CEWDFQ010000385.1:0-2738 GCF_982438285.1 Acetatifactor sp.
ATTATATCCTATGGGAAATGCCTTTCTTTTGTGCACGGAATTTGGCGTTGAGCTGCTGATCAAGGTGGGAAGCTGCAGGGATGAGATGTTCAGCATGTATTACCGGCCCCGTATTGTACAGAACGAAATTGTAAATAAGGGTAAGCTGCTTTTGGAATTTGACCTGGAGGGACTGGAGGCAGAGAATGTGGACGCCAGCGTGTCCATCAGTGTGGAAGCGGCACAGGACAGCCGGGAAATCCTTGTCACGGGACAGAAGTATGTCCGGGCGGGGGAAGAGGTTCTCTGGGTGAGAGATCAGAAGACCCTTGATTAAGGGCGCGGCTTCGGCGGTATTCCTTGGGCGTGATATGGAATGCCTGCTGAAATTCCCTGAAAAAAGTGCGGGAACTGCCGAAGCCTGAATCCAGTGCAATCTTGGTGACGGAGTCGTCCGTGGAGATGAGCAGATCTCTGGCGTATTCCAGACGCTTGGTATTTACATAACATGGAAAAGTGGTGTGGAATTTGTCGGAAAAAAGTCTGGAGAGGCGGAAACGGCTGACGCCGAATTCCCTGGACAAAATTTCCAAGGAAAGGCTTTCTGTGTAGTGGGCGTCTATGTACATAAGGATTCGCTGTTCTAAAATTAAATCCATGGATACATTTTTTGGCTCCAATGTAAGCTTTGGAAAGAGATCCGCCAAAAGAAGCGTCAGATACCCTTCGGCCAGGGCCAGCACGGACTGGGGGATAAGGCCCTCCTTTGTGGAAAAGTCCTGAGTCAGGCCTAAAAGTCCCCTTATGGCAGCGTTTCCGTGGCAGGAAATGGCGCAGGAGGGGACAAGGCTTCTCAGGGGATTGCACTTTTGAAAATATTGCTGATAGCTGTGGCAGCAGTCGTCATCAAAAATACATAAAAGAATCCGGCTGTGGGAAACGGTTTCCAGACTGTGGAGCTGGTTTGGAAAAATAATGGCGGCACTGCCCTCTGAAAGCAGGTACTCTGTGTGATCCACGCAGATGCGCACTTCGCCCTCCAAAAGGACAACAAGCTCTGCCTGGCGGTGCAGATGGGCCGCAAAGGATATATTGTGGGAGGTATAAAAGCGCAGGCGCTCCGAACGATTCTGGTAAAAAATACTCATAAGGCTTTCTATTCTCCTGTAAGGCGAAAATCGCAAAAAATGGCATCGGCAAGTACTGTTTCATAAGATTATGATACTCTGTTTTTATGGGATTTCAAGGGAAAATCACAATAAATGGCATAAATATTTTGCGATATGACACGCGTCAGGGGAAAAAGGCTGTTATACTTAAAAAAAAGCACCGGAAAGGAGACTGTATGGACAAAACAAAGATCAAGAAAATGTGGATTGCCGATCAAGGCGACGGCACCTACACAAATCCCATATTATATACGGATTATTCGGACCCGGACGCCATCCGCGTAGGGGAGGACTTCTTTTTAATTGCCTCCAGCTTCTGCAATACGCCTGCTGTACCCCTTCTGCACTCCAGGGATCTGGTGAACTGGAAGGTGATCAATTATGTGATGGACAGGCTGCCTTTTGACTATTACGACAAGCCCATGCACGGCTGCGGCACATGGGCGCCCTCCATACGATATCATGAGGGAGTGTACTATGTGTTTGTGCCTATGCCTGATGAAGGAATTATGATGTGCAAGACCACGGACCCCTGGGGAACCTGGAGTGAACCGGCCTATGTGAGAAAGGTGGTAGGATGGATCGATCCCTGTCCTTTCTGGGATGAGGATGGCAGGGCGTATATGGTGTCCGCCTTTGCCAGAAGCCGCATCGGCTTTAAGAGTATGCTTTATATGTCTCCCATAGAGCCTGACTGCTCCGGAGTTTTGGACGATGGAAGGTTTATCTATGACGGACATGCCACCCAGCCCACCATCGAGGGGCCTAAGCTTTACAAGCGCAACGGCTGGTACTATATTTTTGCTCCTGCGGGGGGCGTGAAGCCGGGATGGCAGACCGTGCTGCGTTCCAGAAATATCTATGGGCCTTATGAAGAGAGAATTGTGCTTCATCAGGGAGATTCTCCTGTAAACGGCCCTCACCAGGGAGCATGGGTGGATACACCGGACGGTCAGGACTGGTTTCTGCATTTTCAGGATGTGGGAAATGCAGGCCGTATTGTACATCTGCAGCCCATGCGCTGGGTGGACGACTGGCCGGTGATCGGCGTCAATGAAAAGGACGGCTGCGGCGAGCCGGTGCTTCGTTATGAAAAGCCGGCTGTGGGAGCGGTTTATCCCATAGACGCTCCGGAGGACAGTGATTTCTTTGAGGGAGATACCCTGGGACTGCAGTGGCAGTGGAACGCCAACTATAAAAAAGAGTGGTATCGGCTGGGAGAGGGCGGGCTTACCCTGTTTGCACAGCCCGCTGATCCCAAAACGCAGCTATGCGATATCAGCAATCTGCTGCTCCAGAAATGGCCGGCTCCGGAATTTCAGATTACCACATGCCTGCATCTGGAGCATATGGGGGAGGGCGACGTGGCAGGTATGGTGTCACTGGGAGGACATTATACAGCCCTTTTGATCAAGAAAGAAAATGGGACGCTTAAGCTGCAGCAAAGAACGGGAAACTGGACGAAGGACGATGAGGTGCGCACCGATCTGGGACAGGTTAAGGAAAACACGATTTATCTTCGGATGCGGGTGGAGAAGGAAACCTATGTATCCTTTGAGATTGGCTGTGATGAAGAGCATTTTTCAGCAG
>NZ_CEWDFQ010000386.1:0-2736 GCF_982438285.1 Acetatifactor sp.
ATATAAGGCCCCGTGCCGCACATATTATATTCATAAAACCATTTGGAAGACGCATCCAGATCATCACCTGCTGATGGAGCATAGATGAATGCTGCATACTGACAGGAAACAATCTCCCGCAGGTCAACCGGATAGTTCAGTGTGAACTCTACCGTTTTATCATCAATAACTTTGATTTCCTTTACCGGTCCCCAGATATAAGAGCCGCCATTCTGAAGAGCAATTGTTCTGTCAATCGAATACTTCACTGCTTCTGCATTAAAGTCCGTCCCATCCTGAAACTTTACGCCATCCCGCAGCGTAAATGTCCATGTCAGACTATCCTCACTCCTTGTATAATCTGTTGCCAGTACATTATTGTAGGTTCCGTCCGGATTACTGGTCATCAATGTTTCATATACATTGCAGAATACACGGGGATCTACACCATAGGAAATCGCAGGATCCCAATCCTGTACCAGATAATCCCCCATTGCTACAATAGCAATCTTATTAGGATCGATTGCTGCAGTCCCACCTGCTCCGTTTCCACTTCCACAGCCGGTTGTGCCTGCCACCGTCATAGTCAGTGCTAATAATAGACTTAAAACCTTTTTCTTCATCTTGTGTCCTCCCTTTTTTACCTTTGTTCTCCCATAATAGTTTTCTTTATTTTATAAAGCCTCCAGGTAAATTTCCCGGATTTCTTCCTTTGTAAAATGCTGTGGATGCGCAGCCATTGCAGGTGCGGATACCTTTGCACAATTATCCGTCATCCAGTCCACATCTGATTCCTTTATTCCTTCCTGTGAAAGCGTTGTTTTCACTTCCAGCACCTCCAGCAGTTCCTGTATTCTGGGAACAAGTTCTCTTCTGTCCTTTCCACCCAGCAGCCTTGAGATTTTATCAAACTTTGCCGGTGCAGTCTCAAAGGACTTTTGATAAATAATCGGTGTCAAAGCCGCCAATCCCCGTCCATGTACAATATCACGCAATCCACTTGCCGGGTGCTCCATACCATGCGGTGCCGTAACGCCTGCCATGTTAATATTCATTCCGCCAAGTGCAACTACTACATCACAGTGCTGTTCCGTAAGCAACCTGACGCCTTCTTCCATTATGTCAGAAGTCGGATTCGCTGATACCTGAGCAAAAACAACACAATCAACACCTGCTTTTTCCAGCAAAGCCTTTACTTTGTCTAACAAACCTGTTTTTCTGGTACTGTTTTTTCCCGTAACAAGCAGTGCCCGCTTTCCATATTTTGCGGTCTCCACTCCCACGGTCTCTACTCTGCCCTCACCAAAAGAAAGATTCACTGGCAGATAAAATTGAAAATCCATATCCAGTCTCCCTTCTTCAGCTTACATACATCTACGGATTGCTGCCTCAAGAATATCCAAGCCAGCCTCCAGCTGCTCATCTGTAATCACAAGTGGTGCCAAAAAGCGAATTACATTTCCATAAATTCCAGCGTTTTCAATAATCAATCCATTCTGTATACACTCCTGAACAACTTCAGAAACAAGCGTTGGATTAGGCTGCTTGCTCTCCTGGTCTTTTACAATTTCAAGGCCAATCATTGCGCCTATCCCTCTTACATCGCCAATAACCGGCAGCTTCTTCTGCATTTTCTGATAACGCTTCATTACCTTTTTTCCAATTTCAACTGCCCGTGCCTCAAAATTTTCCTTCTCCATAATCTCAATTACCTGAAGTGCAGAAGCACATGCAAGCGGGTTTCCACAAAAAGTACCTCCTATTACACCACAAGGCACTGCTTCCATGATTTCTTCCCGTGCAGTGATTGCACTGAGTGGGATACCACCTGCAATGGATTTTGCTGTTGTTACTATATCCGGCTGTGCATCCGCATCCTTCCAGTAATCGCTTGCAAACATTCTCCCTGTTCTGCAAAATCCACTCTGCACTTCATCTGCGACTAAAAGAATTCCATACTTATCACAAATTTTTCTAACTGCTTTTACCCATTCTATCGGAGCGGGTACGAATCCTCCCTCGCCCTGCAAAGGCTCCACCACAATTGCTGCCACAAATTCTGCAGGCGATGCCTGTTCAAATACCTGCTCAATACTCTTAATATAATAAGAAATTGCTTCTGTCTCCGGTATCCCCTCTAGCTTCCGATACAGATAGGGAAACTCAGCACGGTATACACCATCTGGAAATGGACCCATGCCATAAGCGTATGCTTTTTTTGATGTCATCGCCATTGTCAGCATGGTTCTTCCATGAAACGCTCCCGAAAATACAATAATATTAGGTCTCTTCGTAAAAGCCTTTGCTATTTTTACTGCATTTTCATCTGCCTCTGCACCACTATTAGCAAAATACGTTTTTCTTTTCGTACCCTTTACCGGTGCAATGGTATTTAACTTTTCTGCCAGCGCAACATATCCTTCATGTGTAACAATATTAAACATTCCATGGAAATACCGCTCTGACTGTTTTTTTACTGCCTCTATCAGTTCAGGCCTGGAATATCCAATGTTCAGCACACCGACACCACCTACCCAATCAAGGAAATAATTTCCATCCACATCCTCAAGCATGGCGCCTTCTCCTCGCGCTATCACGATAGGGTATACACATTTGATTGCTGAAGGAACTGCCTCACCTCTTCTTGCTATCCATTTTGCTGCTTTTGGCCCTGGAATTTGTTTTGTTACAATTCTAGGCAGCTCATTTTTTAACATTGTCATTTTCTCCACCTTTCTTGTAACATCCCTGCTCTTT
>NZ_CEWDFQ010000387.1:0-2729 GCF_982438285.1 Acetatifactor sp.
GTCCGTGACATTGTCCATAAAATAGGGTATTATATTTATAAATTGGTACGATAAAATAACCATCACACAGGAGTTTGCAATGCAAAAGCTTCCTCTTAAGAATCCTGAGCCCTATATCCGGTTTGTCAACAACTACAGACCCAACTATTCCTATGTGGAACAAAAACGTATCCTGTACGACCACGAGCTGATGTACGTCATGAACGGCTCGGTGGAAATGCACTATGGAGACAAAATATATCCTTTAAAAAAGGGGGATGTGTTTTACCTGGAACCAGGGGTTGAAAATTATATTGTGGTGAAGGAGGAATGGCATTTCCGCACCCACTGCATTCATTTTGACTGGCTTGCTCCTTTGCCGGAATATGACTTTACGGCGGAGGAGTTTTATATGCACTCGGTTCTCTCCTCCGATTACCACAGACGCCTGAAAAAAATCAAAGAGCGCCCTATCTATGTGCCCCAGGATTTTTCTCTGCCCAATTTTATGGGAAACGTGCCCTATGAGAGGCTTTCCTCTCTATTTGCCAAATGCTACCACGCCTTCTGCGGGAAGGATGCGCTCTCCCAGGTTAAGCTAAAATCTGCCTTCTGGGCGATTCTCTCAGAGCTCACAGACTGCTTTTGCGCAAAAACCCCTTCTCCCATGCACCCTAAAATTCTCTATGCCATGGATTATCTGCGGGCCAATTATACACAGCGCATCTCTGTGCCCCAGCTTGCAGAGAAGTGCTGTCTCTCTCCCAAATATTTCGGCGCCCTGTTCAAGGACGCAGCCGGTGTCAGTGTCAGCGAGTATGTTCTGAGGCTTCGGCTCTTTGCCGCAAAGGAAATGCTCTTGGGCACGGATATGAAGATAGAGGAGATTGCAGAAAGAACAGGGTTCCAAAATCCTTTTTATTTCTCAAAATGCTTCCGCCAGCAGGAAAAGCTGTCCCCATCTGAGTACCGCAGTCTTTTAAGGTCTTAGAAAGCAGCAGTCTGTCCATACGCTCCCCACAGCCCAAGCTTCAGAATTTCTTGACAAGGAGAACGCTTAGCAGTTATAATCAATAACGTGTTACGCGGATATGGCGGAATTGGCAGACGCGATAGATTTAGGTTCTATTGTCAGCAGACGTGCAGGTTCAAGTCCTGTTATCCGCATTTCATTCTGCTCCTTGTGTTTTGGTCCGGGCAGAGGTATAATAAGCTTGGCGTCAGTTCTGGGAGGAGTGCGGCTTGCCGTATCGCCAGTGTCTAGGTTCAAACTCGTAGATTATCCCGTAGAACACTCGGCGGCTGACGCTGCTAAAAATCGTCGTCTTTTATCTGCAGCTGCCATTTTCAGCAGCTGCAGTTTATTTTCTACTGCCGCAGCTTTTCTTTTTCTACAGCCGCAGTCCCTTGATATCCTTGATTCGGGAAAATATCATATTGCAGTTACATTCCAAAACCCCCGGAAGCTTGTCCATGGTGTTATAGATTAACTCCTCCATTTCTTCCCCGCATGAAGCCACTGCATGCACATGCAGCCTGCTCTTTCCCGTAACCCGGTAAATCTGCGTAATGGTATCCTGCTGTTTCAGCAGCTCTGCAACCTCCATCAGCCGGTCCGGCGTTGTTTCGATTTCAAAATAGCAGGAAACGGCTCCGCTAATTTTCTGGGGATTGATAATCGTTGTATATTCCTCGATAATCCCCTTTTTCTCAAGGGCCTGCACCCGCATTTTCACGGCTACACGCGAAATGCCAATCTGCTGCCCGATTTCTGAGTAAGACATTCTGGCATTCTGTATCAGAAGCCGCACAATCTTCTGATCCAGCTCATCAAGACCATCCAAAAACATAAAATGCCATCTCCCTTCCATTCCACACCTTATTTTCATCATTATACATTTTATTTTTTACACAAGTCAAGCAATCCGCAACTATGTCATTGACATTCTATTTTTTTCAGTCTAAAATAAATTACGAATGTTAATTTCAAAAATACAAAACGAAAGCTGTGGTGGAAAATGGAAGCTGAACTGACCAAAGGACCTGTTATGAAAACCATGCTGTGTTTTGCCATTCCCATGATTCTCGGGGATCTTCTACAGCAGTGCTATAATATCGCCGATACCTTGATTGTGGGACGGTTTCTGGGCGCGGATGCGCTGGCTGCTGTGGGAAGCGCATTTTCGCTGATGACCTTTCTGACCTCTATTCTGCTGGGACTTGCTATGGGAAGCGGAACCGTCTTTTCTATCCGTCTGGGCAGAAGGGACATTCTGGGACTCAAGGAGGGCATCCTGGCGTCCTTTACGCTTCTGGGCGTTGTTACCGTAATCATAAATCTGCTCATTTTCCTGGGAATCGACTGGATTATATGGGCGCTGCGCACCCCGGTGAGTCTGAAGGCTTTGATGCGGGAATATCTCATCGTGATTTTTGCAGGCATGATAGGCATTTTTCTCTATAACTTTTTTGCCTCTCTGCTGCGTTCCCTGGGCAATTCAACCACTCCCCTTGTTTTTCTTGCCATCTCAGCCGTATTAAACATCGTTCTGGATTTATGGTTTGTGGCAGGCTTAAACAGAGGGGTGGCAGGCGCCGCAGAGGCAACCGTTATCTCACAGTATGTTTCCGGAATCGGAATTGCTGTCTACACAAAAATAAAATTTCCTGAATTTTTGAAAAAAGATAAAAATGTCCGGCTCCGTTTAAGCCGCGTCAGGGAAATCACCAGCTTCTCCATGCTCACCTGT
>NZ_CEWDFQ010000388.1:0-2692 GCF_982438285.1 Acetatifactor sp.
ACCTTATAAATTCTATCAATATTGGCGCACATATTCACCAGCTGCGTATATCTGCGCAGCTGGGATTTAACCCTGGCCACGATCTCCAGAGGATTGCAGTCTGCCAGCACATAATCGTCCGCGCCCGCATTTAACGCCATAATCTTTGCGGTCTCAGACGCCTGGTTTGACACCACTACAATGGGAATGCTGCTCTCCCGGCGGATCTGACCAATCATCTCAACGCCGCTGCTCCAGCCCTTATCCTGAAGCTCCACATCCACCAGCAGTAAATGGTACTCCCCTGTATGCAGCTTCCTGTGAAGCTCCTTATCATCCTCAATGGTCTGCATGCGGATTTCCTCTCCCTCCAGCAAAGAGCCGATAGCCTCCGCAACTCCTGTACGATTATTGTAGATTAAAATTGTCCTTTCCATAGATGCCGTACCTCCCTACTCTTCCTTAAAATAGATACTCAAATCCAGATTATTTAGAATGTGCTCAATAGTTTCTTCATCATAGCCGTTAAAATCCAGCTGCAGATCCCGCCCGTTCACGGAAATCACTGCATGGGTGGAGCTCACCGTTCCTTCTTCCATTATGTCAAACAGCATATATTCCAGCCCCTGGGAATTGGTATATTCCCGCTCATTGTCACTCTCTCCGGTAAATACCGTGCTGGAGGCATATCCCGTAACATCTCTGTGATCCCACTGGGACATGGAAAAACAGCATTCCTCATAATTTACGGTGAGCATCACCCGATCCCCCTCTTCGAAAACCAAAACCCTCTCGGTCAAAGGTATCCCCCCCAGCCAGTCCTGGTCAGGAATCGCTATAGAAATATCCTCCTCTTCCTCAAAGGCTTCTATGGAGGTATACTCCACCGGCACATAGGTCTGTGCTTCCAGTATCTGCGGCTCTTCCTGCTCCTGTGCCAAAGCGCTTTGTGCCGCTTCTGCTTCCGCACCGGCTTCTTTTGCTGGCAAAGTTTCTTCTTCCGTCACCAGCGCTCCTTCGCTGACAGCGGTAAAGCCGTTTTCCGTCACCCGGAAAATACTTTTGTGATAATTCATGGCCGTAACCGTTCCCGCCCCGCAGGCTAGAAACAAAACCGCCGCCGCTGCAGCCTGCATTGCCGTTTTACGCCTCCGCCGGTTCAACAGTCTCCTGTGTCTAAGCTCATCTGTCACGCAGTCAGCGGAAATATGATACCTGGGCATACTGTCCACGGCCTGTTTATATGCTTCCTTAAATTTACGCAAAATCATACTCCTCCTTCAGCGATTTTCTCAAAAGCTCCCGTCCCCTGGTCAGCTGGGATGTAACGGTGGATTCTTTACGTCCCGTGGCCCTGGCGATTTCCCTGACAGAAAGCTCTTCATAGTAAAACAGATGAATCACCTCTCTGTATCTGACAGGCAGTGCGCTCACCGCCCGAAACAGCATTTCCTTCTCCTCCCCATTCATCAGGCTTTCCTCCGGCCCTGGCACAGGTTCCTCAAAGCTCCCACAAAGAGCCTTGCAGTCCTGCTCCCATATCTCCTCCCGGCTTCTATGCCGGTTCCATGCACTGCGCCAGATTTTGCGGCAGGCATTTAAGGCCACATGGATCAGCCATGCCTTTTCATGTTCCTCTCCCGCAAAGGACTCCTGCCGTTTCACGTACTGATAAAAAACCTCCTGTACCACATCCTCGGCATCCTGCACATTCTGCAGCTTGAGAAAGCTGATCTTAAACAGCATATCCCCATACCGGTCAATTTTTAGTTGTAGCTCCTGATGGTTTCTTTCCTGTTCCGTCATTTTTTCTTTCGCCTTAAGGCAGCCTTTCTATTAAGTAATATCCCTTTCAGGCATAATATACTGCAAACTTGTAAACTTTTTGCATATAAACTCATCAAAAAGCATCAAAAAAAGCCCTGTACAAGTATTAGACTACTTTACAGGGCAAAAAGTTTCATAATTCAAAAAAATTTTTAATAGAAAACCTTCATCAGCGTCAGTCCCCTGGACGGAGCCAGCGCCCCGGCCAGCTGTCGGTTTTTGGCCTCTATCAATGCCGGGATACTGTCTGCATCCCTTTTGCCTTCCCCTGCCTCCAGCAAGGTTCCCACAAGAATCCGCACCATATGATGCAGGAATCCATTTCCGGTAAAGGTAAAGGAAATCAGACTTCCCTCCTGTTCCACGGAAATGGAATCCAGCCGCCTGATTGTGGATTTCTTTCCCTTCTTTGCAGAGGTAAAGGAAGCAAAATCATGCTCTCCTTCAAGATAACGGGCTCCCCGCTCCATGGCAGACAAATTTAAAGGCTCCATCACCTGCAGGGAATACCGCCGCAAAAACACATCCGGCACACTGCTGTTTAACACCAGATACCGATACTGCTTGCCTTTTGCATTGAGTCTGCTGTGAAACCTAGGCCCCGCCTCCGAAACCTCCGTCACTGCTATATCCTCTGGAAGATACCTGTTTATGTACTGAAGCATTTCCCTTGTGGGCATCGGGCAGTTCGTGTGAAAATTTGCCACCTGTCCCAGCGCATGGACCCCAGCGTCCGTTCTTCCGCTTGCAGAAAGCTCCACCGGCTCCCCACACATTCTGCCAAGAAGCGTCTCAAGACGGCCCTGAATGGTATTTTCAGAGCTTCCCTGGCGCTGCCAGCCCTGGTATCTGGTCCCCTCGTACTGCAAAAGAAGCCTAATGTTCC
>NZ_CEWDFQ010000389.1:0-2682 GCF_982438285.1 Acetatifactor sp.
ATTTTCTTTCTTCCGGCTTTTGGTCCAGCAATATTCTCTCATAATTGTGATTTAGGCTCCGTACAAATTCTGTCTCCAACATTTATTCTTCCTCCACTATCCTGCGGTAATTTCTCACAAACAAAACAGGGTCAATCCTATGATTTTCATACCGGGCCTGAGCCCTCCAAACTGCATTTCCCCAAAAATCCATGCCTGCAAAAGGAAATTCCAGCTCTCCGCTTCCTCTCACGGCAATAGTATCCTTTTCCAGCTTGATTTCCACCTCTTTTTGATTCCACAAAACAAATTTGTCCCTGGATATTCGACTCTGCCAGTCTTTCACCTGCTCTGCCGCCTCTGTCTTGTCCTCAGCATTCACAGCGCTCCCCTTAAGCGCCAGAGCCCCCATATCCTGTTCTAACAGGCAGCGGTCATATTGAAAAAACCAAAGGCCGATTATAAACAGAATAACGCTGATAACCACCGGAATGATCATAGCTGCTTCCACGGTAAAATATGCCTGTACTTTTCTTTTCATATTTTTCTCCTCTTGCTTTTTTCATAATATAAAGCAAGAAGCCAGCAAAAAGGGCAGATACGGTACTCTGCTGTTTTTATGTACTCTGCGGAACAAAAACATGACCACGCAAAATGCAAACACAAGCAGTATACTCACCCAAAATAAGAGTACGCACGCTGGGTACTCCATAAGCATACTCAGCTGCAGTAAAACCATTCCATCCGCACTTCCCACCTTTCCGGTTGTCCTTGCTGCTATCAGTAAAATGAATCCGGGAAAAAGTGCAGGCAGCAGCCGGAATGCTTCTCCGGGCCAGTTCCATGTATTCCATGGTTTTTTTGTAACTACACTATAAAGCACAATTCCCCAGCCCGCTAAAAGAATCAACAAAGGTACCTTTTTTTCTTTGATGTCCCATACGCTTAAGACACCCAGATAGGACAATAGAAAAATCTTCCGTATCATAACAATCTCCATTCCGACACTAATCCGCTTCTTTATTTTGTGCAACGGCTGCAAGGGGCAAATTCCTTTTGCGCCTCCGTCTTAATCAAGGAAAATATGGTTCTTTTAAGTCCCGGGCAGTCCTGCCTGCAATGATAGCGGCTGCCCTCGCTCGTAATAAACACCGCATCACCTCCTTTGTCCGTGCCACACCTTTCGCAGAGGCTGTATCTGCCGCCATTTTCGTTTCTTAATTTCAGCACCTCTCCCAGCGAAGTCTCTGTTACTGACAGGGTCAGATGACTGCATCCAATGCTTTCATGATACACTCTGCCATTTTCCGCCACATATACCGTCTGCGCTTTTTCTTCTCCGGAAGCACCCGGTATTTCATACCCCGTCCAAAAATGCCCGTAATATCTATTTCCCATCCGAAATGGGAGAAACCCCGCCAAGTCCGACCACGGCGATACCAAATAAGTGACATTGATTTCGAATTCCCCATTGTCGTCAAGCGCTTTGCTCTCCCAAAACTGCAGTCCCTCTGCACCATATGCGAGGGGAGAAGCATCCAGATAATCCTCTCCTGCATACTTTGTCATTTCTTCCTTTACATATCCATAGGACAGCACAATCCCCGCCACGTTTTCCTGCAGGTCTGCCTCCTTAAAAGCATATCCGTACACAGAAAGCCTGTTTCCCACATCCTGCAGCGCAAGCTGCAGGTTGCCATGCAGGCGGATCATTTCCATCGCGCAGCTCAAGTTTAAAAAGAATAACAGAAAAAGGGGCAAGACCACTGCTGCCTCCACTGTCATGCCGGCCTGCCTTTTTCTTTCAAAAAAGGTGGACAGCGATATCCCCTTTATGGAGTGCTTTATCAGTAAAAAAGGGGTTAAGGAGTATAAGCCTCGGGCAAGGCTTTGAAATTTTGTTATCTGCTTCGGAGAAGGTCTCTTGAAAATTAGTTTACTTTGTTCTGTTTTTTCTTTTCTCCATAAAGGGGACATCGCCATTCACCTTCCTTCTCTTTAGTAGCTTTTTTGTCTTGTCAATTCAAATTGATAGCCATAAGCGCTTTCCACACAAATATATGCTTCTATTCTGTCAAAGCATCCGTCCAGACGAAAATCCGCGTTTCCGGCGGTCAGCCGGATATCTGCCTCCACCAGGTTCATCGCCCGGCCTGTAAGCTTGTCCGTGTCCGTAAGCATTAAAAAAATTCTCAGATAGTCCTCGTAGCTAAGTCCTGTCTCTTCCTTAAAATTTTCATTAGAAATATTTGCCTCAAGGGCCCCCTGCAGGCCAAAATGCCATGTGGCATCATCCTTGATCAGCGGGATTTTTCCTCCTTCCAGTAACGTCTTTACATCATAAAGACTTTCTGCGTATGCCCAGCCAAGCAATAAGGATACCTTCAAAAGCTCCGTGATTTCTGGTACTGCCAGCAATGTGGCAATCACCCCGGCCACCAGCTCCGCCTCCATGCTCTTTTCACTGTCAGAAAAAAGATACAGTGCATTTGCGGCCTCACGCAGCGCCAAAAGGCGATTGGCCACACCCCTTAGATTTTCCGTGTCATTCTCCTTTCCTGCAATCAAATATTCCAGCTGGTACAATAAAGCGCCTTCCGCATTCTCAGCCCCATAGTTTCCCATATAACGCATCAGATATTCTCGAAAAAGAAATTGATCCGCCAAGGATTCCTCCTCGGGAATATGGATATCCATATTCCC
>NZ_CEWDFQ010000390.1:0-2679 GCF_982438285.1 Acetatifactor sp.
TCCTATTTCTGCCATAAACCGTATGGGGCTCGGGGACATGCTGGAAGAAGTGACAGCTCTGTTTGGGGAAGCTGGAGAAGAAGAGGAAGAGGACGACAGCGTCCGGGTTGCTATCGTGGGAAAACCAAATGTAGGCAAATCCTCTATTATCAACAAAATTCTTGGGGAGGACAGGCTGATCGTATCGGATATAGCGGGTACGACCAGGGATGCGGTGGACACGCCCCTTACCCGGAACGGGAAAAACTACATTTTTATTGATACGGCGGGGCTGCGCCGGAAAAATAAAGTGAAGGAGGAATTGGAGCGCTATATGATCGTCCGCACGGTGGCTGCCGTGGAACGGGCGGAGGTTGTAGTGCTTGTAATTGATGCCGGAGAGGGTGTTACGGAACAGGACGCCAAGATTGCGGGCATTGCCCATGACAGAGGAAAGGCGGTAATCATTGCTGTAAATAAATGGGATTCCATTGAAAAGGATGATAAAACCATTTACCGTTTTACGGAAAGAATAAGAAACGTGCTGTCCTTTATGTCCTATGCTGAAATTGTCTTTATTTCCGCAAAGACAGGGCAAAGACTGCCGAAGCTCTTTGAGACCATAGATATGGTCAGCGAAAACCATGCCATGCGTGTGGCTACCGGTGTGCTAAACGAGATCATGTCGGAGGCTGTGGCAATGCAGCAGCCTCCGTCGGACAAGGGGAAGAGACTGCGGCTTTATTATATTACCCAGGCTTCCGTAAAGCCTCCAACCTTTGTGATTTTTGTGAACGACAAGGAGCTGATGCACTTTTCCTACACCAGATATATTGAAAACCAGATCAGGGAGACCTTCGGCTTTCGGGGGACGCCCATGCGGTTCATTATAAGAGAACGAAAGGAAAACAAGTGATCATGGAACGAGTAATCTGTTTGCTGATTGGTTATGTGTTTGGGTTGTTTCAGACGGCATTTTTTTACGGAAAGGCTCATGGGATCGACATCCGTCAGTACGGAAGCGGCAATTCTGGTACTACAAATGCCTTGCGGGTGCTTGGCACCAAGGCCGGGCTCATCGTTTTTGCCGGGGACTGTCTCAAATGTGTGGCGGCGGTAGTGATCGTGCGTCTGCTGTATGGCACGGCCCATCCGGACATTATCTATCTTCTCTGTCTCTATGCGGGAGCGGGAGCCATTCTGGGGCACAATTTTCCCTTTTACATGGGATTTAAGGGAGGGAAAGGAATCGCCGCCACGGCGGGGATGATTCTGGCCTTTCATCCCTATTTTATCGTGGTGGCTGCCCTGTTGTTTTTCGGCACCTTTTTTTCCACCCACTATGTGTCTTTGGGGTCACTGCTGGTTTACGCAGGATTTATGATAGAAATGATCGTCTGCGGACAGCTTGGAGTTTTTGGCTCTATGAGCCAGGGGCGGCTTCTGGAAATGTATGCAGTGGCTGCGTTTCTGACGGTTATGGCATACTGGAAGCACAGGCAGAACATTGTGCGGCTGCTTCACAAAGAAGAGAGAAAGACTTATCTTTTTAAGAAGAATAAGATTGATGTGGAAAAAAAGAATTGAGAGCGGATTAAAAAAGCCGCAGAAAAGAGGGCGTATGGCAAAGATCAGTATAATCGGCGGAGGAAGCTGGGGCATTGCATTGTCTGTCCTGCTGCACAACAACGGACACCAGGTTACGGTTTGGTCCGCAGTGGAAAGCGAGATCGCCATGCTTCAAAAGGAGCATGAGCACAAAATGCTTCCAGGAGTGAAGCTGCCGGAGGATATGAGGTTTACCACGGATGATAAAGAGGCTGTAGAAGGAAAGGATCTTTTGGTGATGGCCGTAGCCAGCTCCTATACTAGAACCACGGCGCATCGGTTAAGCGCCCTTGTGGGAAACAGACAAAAGATCGTAAATGTGGCAAAGGGCATTGAGGAGCACACGCTGATGACCCTTTCGGAAATCATAGAGGAGGAAATTCCGCAGGCGGACGTGGCGGTGATGTCCGGTCCCTCCCATGCCGAGGAGGTAGGGCGCGGCATTCCCACTACCATTGTGGTGGGTGCCAAGAGTAAAAAGACGGCGGAGTACATACAGAATTTGTTTATGAACGAGGTGTTCCGTGTGTATATCAGCCCCGATATGCTGGGAATGGAGCTGGGAGGAGCGCTGAAAAATGTGGTGGCTCTGGCTGCCGGAATTGCGGACGGACTGGGATATGGAGACAATACAAAGGCTGCGCTGATCACCAGGGGAATCACGGAGATTGCCAGACTGGGCACTGCTATGGGAGGAAAATTTGAAACCTTCTGCGGGCTTACGGGAATCGGCGATCTGATCGTGACCTGCGCCAGCATGCACTCCCGAAACCGCCGGGCAGGAATCCTCATCGGACAGGGCCATACCATGGAAGAGGCCATGGCAGAGGTGAAAATGGTGGTGGAGGGGGTGTACTCCGCCAAGGCAGCCATGGAGCTTGCGGCAAAGTATCAGGTACAGCTTCCCATTATCGAACAGGTAAACGCCGTTTTGTTTGAGGGGAAAAAGGCAGATCAGGCGGTGAGGGATTTGATGCTGCGGGATAAGAAAATAGAGGTTTCAGATACTGCGTGGGAGTGGGAATAGCATACAGGAGCGGAATTTGTAAAAAGTATATGTGTATAAGAGGAAAGAGGCGTGTTATATATAAT
>NZ_CEWDFQ010000391.1:0-2641 GCF_982438285.1 Acetatifactor sp.
CAGTAAGGTTAACAGGCGCTGAAAATATTCCGGCAGGGGAGCGTCTATCTCCAGATACTGTCCAGTGGAGGGATGCTGAAAGCCTATGGTCTTGGCGTGCAGCGTCTGCCCCTGAAGGGAAAAGGGACATTTCCTCGGACCATACACATCGTCCCCCAAAATGGGATGGCCGATGCTTGCCATATGCACCCTGATTTGATGGGTTCTTCCCGTCTCCAGCACACATTCGATATAGGTGTACCCCGCAAACCGCTCCAGCACCCGGAAATGGGTCACCGCCCGTTTTCCGTTTCTTACATTTACTGCCATTTTTTTTCGGTCTGTGGGATGGCGCCCTATGGGCGCATCAATCACACCCTGGTCATCCGGCAGGACCCCTAAGCAGACAGCCCTGTAGCGCCTGTTTATGGTATGCTCCTTCAGCTGGGCTGCAATGGAGGCGTGGGCTCTGTCATTTTTGCAGGCAATCACGGAACCGGTGGTGTTTTTATCAATACGGTGCACAATCCCTGGCCGCATCACCCCGTTAATGCCTGACAATTCCTTTCCGCAGTGATACATCAGCGCATTGACCAGCGTACCGCTGTAGTGTCCTGCCGCTGGATGCACTACCATACCCTTTGGCTTGTTCACAACAATCAGATCACTGTCCTCATAAAGAATATCAAGGGGGATATTTTCCGGCAGAATATCCGGTTCCACCGACGCTGGAAGAAAAAAAGCAACCTCATCATCCGCATTTACCCGGTAGCTGCCTTTTGCAGTCTCCCCGTTTACCAAAACCTGGCCATCCTTAATTAATTTTTGCAGAAAGGAGCGTGACAGGGAATCCAGAAGCATCCCCATACACTTGTCAAGCCTTTCTCCTTCCATCTCCTCTGTTATCTGGAAGCGTAATTCATCCATGGAAGCTTCCTCTCCCTATTTCATCTCTCTGTAACGGTTTTGCTTAAAGCTTAAAAATTCCAGATCCTTTTCTTTAAATACAAACAAGAATAGAATAAACAAACCAATGGTTGACAATACAATATAAATATCCGCCACATTAAAAATAGGATAATTGATCAGAACGAAGGAAATAAAGTCCACCACATAGTCAAGACGGAAACGATCCGCCATATTGCCTGCGCCGCCCGCAATAATGCAGGACAGCAGAATATGAACAATATTAAATTTTTTCTCGCTGGGAAGCTTAAACAGGAAAAACAGAATCACTGCCATAAATACAATGCCCACAAAAAGAATAAATACCTTTTGATTTTCAAGCATCCCAAAGGCAGACCCTCTGTTTTCCAGATATTGCAGCTCCAGCACTCCGTCAATGAGGACATAAGGCTCATTTCCCTTTAAATGAAGCACCGCCAAATACTTCGTAAACTGGTCAATGCCAAAAAGCACTGCAGCTACCACAGCGTCCAAAAGCAGAATCTTTCCTCTCTTATGACTCTTTTTACTCATGTGCATCCTCTTCGCTAAAATAGATTTCCCTTACGGCTTCCAGAATTTCCTCATCGGTTACAGTATGGTCAATCACTGCCTTGCCAATTTTTTTCAATAATACAAACCGAATTTTCCCTGCGCTCATTTTCTTGTCCGATTTGGTCAGCCGCAGAATCTCCTGGGGATCAATTCCCTCTACAGTGATGGGAAGATAAAAGGGAACAAACATATCCCTGATCTCATAATATTCCTCCATGGAAAGCATACCCCGCTTCCATGAAATATAAGCGGCCGCAACCGTTCCCAGCGCCACGCATTCGCCGTGATAAAGCTCAAAATTCTTTGCCTTCTCAATGGCATGACCGATGGTATGTCCCAGATTCAAAAGCGCTCTGTCTCCCTGCTCCGTAGGGTCCTTTTCCACCACCAGCTTCTTTACTGCGCAGCTTCTCATTACCATTTCCTCCAGAGTGTCCAGATCGCGCTCGCAGATTTCATACATTTTATCGATCAGCCATTCATAAAACACCGCGTCCTTTATCAGCCCGTGCTTCATGACCTCTGCAAAGCCGGAAAAAAACTGTCTGTCATCCAGAGTTTGCAAAACGCTCAGGTTCATGTACACCAGCCTCGGCATCTTGAAGGCTCCCACCATGTTTTTATAACCGTCAAAATCCACTCCTGTCTTTCCCCCGATGCTGCTGTCGCACTGTGAAAGCAGTGTGGTGGGAATCTGCACAAAATCAATTCCCCGCAGGTAAGTGGCTGCTGCATATCCCGCCAGATCGCCCACAACGCCTCCTCCCAGTGCAAGAAGCATATCCTTTCTGTCAAAGCCTTCCTCAATCAGAAAGCGATACAGCGTCCTTACAGTGTCCAGCGTCTTATTTTCCTCTCCCTGAGGAAACACAAACTTTGCGGTTTTGAGACACCGGCCCTCTAAAAGATCCCTGACCTCATCTCCGTAGAGCTCGTCCACCTTGGAATCCGTGACGATACAGAGCCGCTTTTCCGCACAGCCAAGCAAGGAAAGCTCCTCCCACAGCCCCTCAAAGGACTGGGCAAATACAATATCATAGCATGGTTTTTTATTGTAAAGAATCGGTAATCTCTGTGCCATTTTTTCTTTCCCTTTTCGTATTTTCTGCAAAAAACTTCCCCGTTCCATACAGGGGGAAGTTTTCTTCATGCACTATAATCC
>NZ_CEWDFQ010000392.1:0-2626 GCF_982438285.1 Acetatifactor sp.
TCTCCGATGCCCACACAGGGGTAATGCCGGAGAGCAAGCCGCCTAACGGGAAACCGCCGGAGCCGTCAAACAGGCTGCCAAGAGTCAGTTTGTTATGAGCCATTGACAGCACCCCCATCCCAGAAATCAAAAAATGCGCTGTTCTGCGAGAGTTCCACAAAACGTGCGCATTTTCCAACGACTTTTCTTTCAATCCAATCCGGCACTTTCCCAGTATCGTTGTATCTCCCATACTGTCCAAACATACAAAGCATTCCAATATTCCGCGCTTTTACTGCATCTTCAAAGGTATCAAAATAGCCAAGGTGTATCTCTTGCTGGCAGATTTTTATTCTTGCCCGGAATTTGCGCCTTGGCGGATAATAACTCACGCCACTGACACCGGAAGTATTATTTTTCTGCAGCGGCTGGTTCATCTGGTTCTGCTGATGTGTACAATAACGGATATTGCACCTGCGATTGTCAAATGTGTCCAGATTTATATGGTCTATTTCATAGCCCGGCCTGTGTTCAAACAGATAATCATGGAGGGTTCGTCCCTTACAGTCAATCACATAATATTGGCTGCCATTTCCTTTGCTGCCCAGATAAAATTTAACTGTACGAATCTTTTCGACCATATCGGCATCTATCACAAAAATCTGACCGCTTGCCAGTTCCCCATAGGCTACAAGGCCGTCTTCAGAAAACCGATATTTTACATTACTCATCTGCAATTACCTCCGCCATATCAAGTGCCTGTTCGTAGGTATGTTCCTTTCCATCCCGGATCAACAGCACACCATCCGCACTGTTGCCATGCTGGTTCATGTAACGCATAACTGCCACATCTACAAACTTTGGTTCCAGTTCCACCCCATAACAGATCCGCCCGATCTGGTCACAGGCAATCAGCGTGGATGCTGAACCCAGAAACCCATCCAGTACGATTCCATTTACCTGTGTGCTTTGCTGTATCAGATACGCAATGAGAGGAACAGGTTTACTGGAAGGATGACCATGTCCGTCCTCTTTTGAATTCTTGATTCCATCAAATTCAAAGACGGCTTTCTGTTTCTGGTCTCCATACCACTTGTGCTTTCCATCCTTTCTCCAGCCAAAGATGATCGGTTCCATGTTGAACTTCCAGTCTGTCCGCATCAGCGGAGCCCTGGGCTTTTTCCAGATGAGTCCGGCGCCGACCTTGAACCCGGCATCCTCAAAGGCGTCATAAAACACACGCGCTTTCATAGTGGCGTAAAATTCATAGATAGAAGCGTCAATGGCCATGGCATCTTTGAAGTTCGTAAATGCTTTCATGAGGAACTCGTAGGCCTGGGCATCCTCCAGATCGTCGTTTGCGATCCGCCCGGACTGGCTCTCCAGTTTAACAAAATACGGGGCGTCCGTGCAGACCAGGTTGACCTTCGTGTCTCTAAGAAGCAAACGGAACGTCTCCGGGTCTGTGGAATCCCCGCAGATGACGGTATGTTTTCCAAGCCTCCAGATGTCACCTGCTTTGGAAAAGCAGGGCTTCTCCAGTTCCGCTTCCACATCGAAGTCATCTTCCTTCGCCTCATCATCTGTACCAAACAGGTCTGCCAGTTCCTTTTCATCAAAACCGGTCAGCAGGGGATCAAAGTCCATACCCTGCAAGGACTCAATCTCCACCCGCAGAAGTTCCTCATCCCATCCGGCATCCATCGCCATGCGGTTGTCCGCAATGATATAGGCTTTCTTCTGCGCTTCCGTCATTTCATCCACAAAAACGCACGGAACTTCTTTGTATCCTTCTGCCTTTGCGCCGATAAGACGTCCGTGTCCTGCCAGAACGTTGTAATCTCTATCAACAATAATCGGATTTACAAATCCAAACTCCCGTAAAGAAGCCCGAAGCTTGTTTATCTGCTCCGGGCTGTGTGTCCTTGCATTATTGATATATGGGACAAGCCGATTAATATCAACCAACTGGAATTCTGTAATTGTTTTATGTTCCATGCTGCACCTCCTTCGGCAGAATTGTACGGATTCTTTGGACGATTTTTGAAATAGTCGAATGTGAAACATTATTTATCCGCCCTAATTCGCACATAGACATTCCGAAATGCTCATACAGAATATATAATGTGAGCCAGTCTGCTAACGGTATGGCTAATTCATGTTTGGCGGCATGCGGATCAAACAATCCCGTACTAATCGCATGAGCATTATTTTCAGCAACTGTACACCATTCGAGATTTGAGAGGGCATTATTCTGTTTGTTGCCATCTTTATGGTTTACTACAAGATTTTGCCTTTCTCCAATCCACGCATTTAGCATCATTCTATGTGCCTTAAGATGTTTTTTGATTCCATCTATCGTGATGCGATACGTAACATAGCCATACTTATCGATTGATCCGTTTAGTTTCATTATCCTGTATTTTTCAACTAAATTTCCTGCCTTGGAATACTGTCTGTGACAAATTGAATAGAAGTTCCCGTAGCGATCACAAACATAACAATCGTTCTCTGGGCAAAAATGATAATCATCCACACCGAGAGTCTTCATCTGTTCATCAACCCAAATTAATGCTCCTTCCGAATGAGATGTAGTTTTCATCGCACCAGCCCCCATTCCGCAAATTTCTCAAAACCGCCAAGGCTC
>NZ_CEWDFQ010000393.1:0-2624 GCF_982438285.1 Acetatifactor sp.
ACCTACGATTACTCCGGATGAGGTGGATGAATATGTAGGAATGTGGAAATAACTATAAATTGACTTTTATATGAAACTGTAAGTATAGTAAGTATTTTTAAATTTAACAAAGAATAAAATATTGCTATAAATTTACAATTATTCTAAATTTTGCAAAATTTTGTTGCATTTTCCAGCTGTTGGAGATAGTATGGAATCATTAAAAGTGCTGAGAGAGGAATGGAGCGCTGTGACAGGAGCGGTTTTGCTGGATATGCCGGAGCATCTGGACAAAAAGAACAAGCATGACTACGCATATCGGAAAATCAAGGAGTGGATCATCCAGGGAGAGCTTCCGGCAGATACCATTCTGGTGGAACGGCAGCTGTGTGAAATGCTGGGCCTGAGCCGTACTCCGGTGCGCAGCGCACTGCAGGAGCTGGCGAAAGACGGTTTTGTACTGACCGCGCCTGGCAGAGGCATGATGGTCTCCCGAGTCCAGATTGAGGATGTGATTGAGATCTTTGAGATCCGTCGTTCTTTGGATATTCTGGCCCTGGAACTTTTCATGAAAAGCGGGCGGGAGGATCTGGTCAAACAGATGCGACAGACTGTGGAGGATATGAAGAAAGCCATGGATCAGAACGACTGCCAGGCTTTCGTCCGGGCAGACCAGCTTTTTCATGACCTGTATTCCCACAATACCGGAAACCAGCGGCTGGAAAAGATCTGTATGGACTTGTCTGAGCAGGAGCATCGGATCTTGTCGCTGACGATCAACGACACAGGGCGCTGCAAAATGTCTTACCGGCATCACCTTGCTATTATGGCCAAAATTGAAGAGGGTGATGTGCGCAAGGCAACGGCGTTGCTGCGAAAGCATCTGACTGATTCCATGGAGTACCATGTACGAAAGATGTCCCGTATTTGAGCTGAACGGGATATGACGGCTACATAGAGACCCGGAGATCTCCTTGTTGCGCACAATCCCGGCAAAGAAGTAAACAGTGAAGAAAGCCTGCATTCCAGAAGGATGCAGGCTTTCTTTTTGGCTTGGGGTCAGTATCGTATTGTTGGATTCCGTGGTTACCCCGCTGTCTTTATCGCTGAAAAATATTATGTGCAAACCGGGGAGAACATTCTTTCCGGGATGGAGAAGGGCAGAGGAGCAGTGCAAACAGATCCGCTATTGTGCCTTATCTGCAAGCGTGAGAGCCTGCAGAAAAATATCCGCCGGGCAAATCAAATATGCCACTGCGCAGGTCAGGTTCCCGCCTTCGGACGATGTCTGAAAAATAGAAGAAGCCTGCTGGAAAACAGTGAGTCCTCGAAGTGGAAAGCCACAGGGTGCTGAGCCACGTTTTTGTAGGTTGCACAGGGGAAATTGGGCCGATATACTATGTAATGACAGCCAGATGACGGCAGCGGAAGATTGGAAGATCCATGCCTTTACCTTGCCTCCTGAGATCTGCGCAGGGCCGACGATTTCCTGATAGCCGGCTTGGAGGATTGGGGCGCTTTTCCGGGTATGAGGCAGAAAATCGAGGGCGCGGAATATTCGTTGGATTGTCTGCCTTTTGGAATTTCGATCTGAGCTGATTTTACAGAAAGCGGTATTTGCAGCCGGCAAGAAAAGTGCAGGAGAGAAGCCGGTTGATTTGGGGAAATTTTGATAGCATATGATGGAGAAGGCTGTGAATAAAGCGGTACATATAATGCTGGATAGACTTTGCGCTGGATGTGTGGGCAAGCTGTCGGCTGCAGAAAGACGGATGGAAAACGGCCTGCGGCATCTTGACGGAGCGGCCTGAGGGAGATGATGCAATGAGAACGGAGAGGCCGGAAAAGGCGTTTCCCTCACTGGACCGGTTCCGTCGGTCGTATAGATCCCTGCGCAACAGGGCATCCTGATTTTTGCAAAATGCTTTGGTCCTGCTAGTGCCCACAATGGCTTTTGCCATTGTGGGCACTGTTATTCTTCGGCCTTGCGCTGCGCATGATCAATCAGATCTGTTCCAACAGGAGGAATTGTTATGACACCTATGATGCATCATCTGTTGTCCGAGGAAAACCTGGCGCTGTATGAACAGCATCTGCTGCTGGAGGAAAAAAGCCCCGCCACCATGGAAAAGTACCTCCATGACGTCCGCGTGTTTGCCGGTTGGCTGAACGGGGAAGAAATCACGAAGGAACGGACTGCAGAGTGGAAGGCCCACCTGCTGGGGGAAGGGTATGCTCCCACCACTATCAATGCCGCGCTTTCCGCAGTCAACGGCCTTTTGGAATTCTTTGGATGGAACGAGTGCCGTGTGAAATTTTTAAAGATCCAGCGGCGTTTGTTTCGGGACCCTGAGCGGGAGCTGACGGGGCCTGAGTACCAGAAACTGGTTGCCGCAGCCCGCTCTTTGGGTCGAGATCGCCTGGCCCTTCTGGCAGAGACCATCTGTGCCACTGGGATCCGGGTCAGCGAGGTCCGGTATATTACGGTGGAAACTGTAAGGAAAGGCAAGGTGGAGATCGCACTGAAGGGAAAGATCCGGGAGATTCTGCTGCCGGAGAAACTCTGCCGCAAATTGAAAGAATATGCAGAGAAACAAAAGACCGCTTCCGGTGCGATCTTTCGCACCAAAAGCGGAAAGGAACTG
>NZ_CEWDFQ010000394.1:0-2557 GCF_982438285.1 Acetatifactor sp.
TTCCATAGACTGCTGCTCGATATTATTAAATGAGGATTTTTCCAGATCCCCAATCATGTGGGGCGGCACCCGGAAGATCCGGGCAATTTCATCCAGCTGAAACTTTCTTGTTTCCAAAAACTGTGCCTGCTCCGGCGAAATGGAGATCGGGGTATATTTCATTCCTTCTTCCAATACCGCCACCTTATTGGCGTTACCGGAGCCCCCAAATGTCCTCTGCCAGCTTTCCCGCACCCGGCTGGGATCCTTAATGGTTCCAGGATGTTCCAACACCCCGGATGGTGCAGCACCATTGGCAAAAAATTTCGCCCCATATTCCTCACAGGCCATGGCCATGCCGATCGCATTCTTTGCCATAGCGATAGGCGAATATCCCACCAGCCCGTCAAACCCCAGCCCCGGAATATGCAGTACCTCATAAGGAGAAAGACGCACAACAGAACCTTTCATGGTCGGTGCGTCATCAGAACTCAACGTGTACTCATAATACAGCTGCCCTTTATCGTCCCGATCCACATACATCCGGTCTGCCATTAAAGGATATAAGGCGATCACCTCTCCCCTTCCATTCCGGATAATCTGGGCATAGGCATTGCCCCACAAAAGCAGATGCGTCATCAGTGTCTCCCGGAACACGAAAGACGTCATCTCCGGGTTCGGTTCGTCATGAAGCAGGAAATAGAGGGGATGGCTGACCGCCTTCTCTTTCCCGCCGTCATCGGTATACCGGTAAAACTGCAGGGGCAGGCTGGCCACCGCCTCCGACAGGATCCTTACACAGGAATACACCGCTGTCATCTGCATGGCCGTCCGCTCATTCACCCGCTTTCCGGAGGTACTTCCTCCCATAAAGAAACTATAACTGCTGCCGGATGTCCGGTCAGACAGCTTATCCCTTGACCGGAATAAACTTGATAAGATTCCCATAACACTCATGCCCCTTTCTAAATAAAGAGAATGCCTCTTGTATCATAAACACTGGTTGGCGGTGAACTTCGAATACAGCGATCCAGTCCCATAATTAACGCCACAATCCCATCGATTTTTTCCACGGATTTTTCTTTATCCGGCTTAATATTGCCCGCCGGATCCTGCCGCATCACTACATTCTGGGCCATCCATTTGAGAACCGGATTACCGCCGTGGATAATATTCCCTTCCATCAGCAGCTTGTACAGTTCTTTCGATGGCGGGGACATATCTTTAAATCCCTGTCCAAAAGGAACCATGGTAAATCCCATATCTTCTAAGTTCTGCACCATCTGTGTAGCATTCCAGCGGTCATAAGCAATTTCAATGATGTGATACTTTTCTCCCAGCTGCTCGATGAACCGTTCAATAAAGCCGTAATGGATCACGTTCCCCTCCGTTGTGAGAATATACCCTTGCCGCTCCCACACATCATAAAGGACATGATCCCGGCGGCAGCGCAGTTCCAGTGTTTCCTCCGGCAGCCAGAAAAAAGGAAGCACGATGTATTTCTCTCCATCTGTCCTCGGAGGGAATACCAGCACCAGAGCCGTGATATCTGAAGTAGAAGAAAGGTCAAGTCCGGCATAGCAGTCCCGGCCTAAAAGAGAAGTATAATCAATCTTCTGATTTCCCCTGTCATAAATATGCTCCGGTATCCACGCCACCGCAGAATTCGTCCAAATATTCAATCTCAGCTGTTTAAATACATTTTCCTCTGCCGGATTATCCAAAGCCTCCCGGTAAGCATCCCTGACACGGTCAATACTGATGGTGTGTCCAAGGGAAGGATTGGCTTTATACCAGTTTTTCTCATCATTCCAATCGTCCTCTTCTCTTAACCCATAGATCACTGGATAAAAAGAAGGATCCGATTTCCGGCCATTCATGATATCCAGCGCCTTTGTATGCAGTTCATAACAGATACTTTCCTTATCCGTCCCGGCCGTGGTGATGATAAAAAACAGCGGCTGCTCACGGGCATCGCCAGAACCTTTGGTCATAACGTCATAGAGTTTCCGGTTCGGCTGTGCATGGATCTCATCAAAAACCAGTCCGGAAATATTCAGGCCATGTTTTGTTCCTGTTTCAGCGGAAAGCACCTGATAGAACCCTGCATTCCGGTAATTGACAATCCGCTTGGTAGCGGCAGCAATCTTTGACCGTTTTAAAAGCGCCGGGCATTTCTCTACCATTCTTTTAGCCACATCAAAGACGATAGATGCCTGGCTCCGGTCATTGGCGCAGCCATACACCTCCGCACTTGCCTCTCCATCCCCATAGAGAAGATACAGTGCGATGGCCGCTGCCAGTTCTGACTTTCCGTTCTTCTTTGGTATCTCTACATAAGCACTCCGGAATTGACGCTTTCCATCGGCTTTTACGATTCCAAAAAGATCCCTGACAATCTGCTCCTGCCACGGGAGCAGCAGAAATGGTTTCCCATCCCATTTCCCTTTTGTGTGTTTCAGGTTCTGGATAAAAGCAACTGCATGATCCGCCCGCTTCGCATCATAATATGAAGTAGGGAGCATGAAGGGAGAAGGTGTGTATTGAAAATCCATCAGCACCCGCCTCCTTCCAGCAG
>NZ_CEWDFQ010000395.1:0-2548 GCF_982438285.1 Acetatifactor sp.
GGTCTGTCCTGACCTGAAAATTCCCCATAAGCCTATCCTTTCGCTTTTTTTCATATTTTTTACAAAAATCAGGAAAATATGTATTGACAAACCCTCAAGAATTGACTACACTACAATAGTATGTTTACATTAGTCCTCCGTGTCTGGCTAAAGTGAAACATTTTCAAACAAATTATATAATCTATACAAATGGAGGTGTATGACTTGGCTAACATTAAATCCGCAAAGAAGAGAATTTTAGTAAACCGCACAAACGCTGAGAGAAATAAAGCCATCAGATCCCGCGTCAAGACAGCGATCAAGAAGGTGCATGCAGTAGTTGCATCCGGTGACAAGGAAGCTGCAAAGGCAGAGCTTGCTGCTGCTACCAAGGTAATCGAAATGGCTGCCAGCAAGGGTGTTTACCACAAGAACAATGCAGCGAGAAAAGTTTCCAGCATCAGCAAGGCTGTAAATCAGATGGCTTAATTTTTAACATATTGAGATTGCAAACGCCTATACCGTGGTATAGGCGTTTTTTCAGGTACTCAGGAGCGGCAGCAGGGCTTATGTCTTCTGCCGCTCTTTCATTCTTTTAATATCCTTCTTTTGTCTGCTATGCACTATCTGCGTCTTCCGCCGCCGCCATGTCTGACGCCGCTGCTGCTTCGGTGTCCTCCTCCGCCGCTTCGTCCGCCGCTGGAGCTGCTTGTCTGGATTCTGCGGGTCACCACATTCTTTCGAATGAACTCGTCTCTGCTGTCGTTCATCCGGGGCTTTCCTCCTTCCACAAAGGATGTGGCCGTTGTAGTATCCTTCGCCTTCTCCTGTCTTAAATGAACCAGTGCATAAATCAACGCCGCAGCCAGCGGAACCACCAAAATCACGCCTAAGGGAATGCTCACTCCCACTTTATTTCCATACAGCCTGCAGGTTTCATCCACATAAGCCTTATATCCCTCATAGGGACTTTTCTCCACCTTCTTATAAACCGCATCCAGCACCCTGTCGATATCCCGGCTGCTGAAGCTTTCATACACCCTGCCACAGGTGGAAAGCCAGCTTCCCTCCTGTCCCTCGTACCAGTTATCCAAAAGCAGAATGCCATCCCCGTGTACTCTGTCATAGCCAAAAGCATTCTCATCATAAAAGTCATCGGCGATATTCATCATCTGGGTTTCCCAGTATCCGTTTTGCTCCATATCCTCCTTTATGGTCACCAGCACAATATCAATCTGATGCCTCCGCTCCGCCTTTGCAATCTGCTCTCTCAGCTGCTGCTCTTCCTCATCCGTCAGCACATCCGCATAGTCAAAAACCCTTTCCTGAGGCGCCTCTTGATTTTTTCTGGGAGCCTTTGGAATCACCAGCCCGGCGATAAACAGCCCCGCCAGCACCACTGCCAGCACCAAAATCCCAATAAACCAAAAACGAAAATAATGTATGTATTGTCTGAGCGCCTCTTTCTTAATATCTTTATCCATTTTTCTTTTCTGCCGTCCCAAGACGGCATTCCCTCCTACATTTTAAAATGATAAAAGCCTTCCTTTGCTACACCAGATAAATAATGCCGTTTATCATGCCAAGAACCAGCGTCAGACAAAGCCACAGGGTTCCAGCGTAGCTCCACACCTTTTTCTTTGAGATAGGGGCCGTGCCTACAATCTTGCCGTTTTGCCCGTTCACATAGAAGGGATAATCCTTATCCTGATACCGGTATATGTATTTCCACACAGGGAGCAGTCCATATCGGTTTTCCTCCCGCTTTACCTGAATGTTATTCTTCCGCACTGTCACGTGACTGTAACCGGAATAGCTCTGCGACAGCATCTGTCCCACATCCTCATTCATCTTCTGCTTCGCACGGTTCTGGGCGATATCTGCGGTCATGTTATATTTTTCCGCATAAAAACCCGAAAGATACTTGGGCTGAAAGGGTGTCAGCTCGCTGTAATTATAGGGCTCCATCAAATCCATAACATCATCCGGCATATCCACGGAGGCATCTACCGGAATATTTTCAAAATCCGCATCCATATTTCGGAAAATATTATAATAGGAAGTTTCCGTATACTGCGTATTTCCTGTTGTCCAGCTCCTCACACGGGTGCCCTCTGCACTGTAATCACAGTTGACGTCGTAATCAAAAAACCAAAAAGGAACATAAGTACCCTGCATGCCGTTTAAACGCACTTCGGAAAGAAAATCTGTGGGGGCAAACAGACATTTTTTAAACTTCTCCCGGATAGATTCCTTACACTTTTCTTTTCCAAAACGAAAGGGAATCATTATCTTTGGTTCGTACTCCCCTTCAATGCGCTGATCAAAAATCAGATAATTGTCACAGTAAGGACACTGTGATGCGCTTGTATGCTCCTGCACGGGCACTTCACCGCCGCAGTTTGGACAAATCTTCATGTCCTGATCCGGAAACTCTTTCTTTTCCTCACTGTTTTCACTCTCGCAGAATGGACAAAACATCCCCTTTCTTTCAGGACTGTAAATCACATTGCCGCCGCAGTTTTTACATTTAAAAACCATATCGCACTCCCCTCTCTTATGTATCTAT
>NZ_CEWDFQ010000396.1:0-2520 GCF_982438285.1 Acetatifactor sp.
TGTATTTCCGCATGGCTAGTATAACACAAGATATGAGATACCGTCTATCCCTGATCCGCTACGCTGACAAATATGGCGTCTCCAAAGCTGCTGTGAAATATAAGACCAACAGGCAGTATATTTACCGCTGGAAACGCCGGTATGATGGCTCTTGGGACTCTCTGCGTGATCGCTCCAGAAGACCTCACCATCATCCCAACCAGCATACCCCTCAAGAGATCAAACTCATCCGGGATATGCGGCGCCGCAATCCCCATGACGGTCTCGTTGTTTTTTGGGTCAAACTCAGGCAGCGTGGTTATTCCCGCTCTATCTGCGGGCTTTACCGCTTCCTCCGCAAACTGGGCATCATGGCCGTCCATCCGCCCAATCCAAAGTATATCCCCAAACCCTACGAAAAGATGGACTATCCCGGCCAGCGGTTCCAGGTGGATGTCAAATTCGTTCCTTCTGCCTGCCTCAAAAACAGCCATGTCATCGGAAAGCAGTTTTTCCAGTACACTGCCATTGATGAGTATTCCAGATGGCGTTTTGTAGAGGCTTTTGAAGAACACAGCACCTACTCTTCCGCCCAGTTTGTGGTTCATCTGGTAAAGGCATTTCCCGGAAAAATCGAGTGCATCCAGACAGACAACGGAACCGAGTTCACGAACCGGTTCACCACCCATCGTGACAAACCCACTCTTTTTGAGAAACGTCTGGAGGAGCACGGCATCCGCCACAAGCTGATCCGTCCCTATACTCCCCGACACAATGGGAAGGTGGAACGCAGCCACAGGAAGGACAATGAGCGCTTCTACGCGACCCACCTGTTTTATTCTTTTGAGGACTTCGCCAGGCAGCTCAAGGCTTATAACCGTAAGGACTATAACGATTTCCCCATGCGGCCACTGGGATGGAAAACACCTGACGAGGTACTTCGCGAGTATTTAAATTCACTGTAACAAATGTTTGACAAACCTACAATTTTTACACTTTTTCAAACTTTCTGTTACAATTTATCTGCTGCTCCTTAGCCGCTCCGCGTCCTGGCTTAATTCCTGCACGATATCCACTGCCTTTTCCACCAGCTTTCCATTCTCCTCACATGCCTCATAGGTTTCATTGGCGTGAGCGGATACCTCCTCGGTGATAGCCGACAAAGTCTGAATGCTCTCCACAATCTGTTCATTTGCCGCTCCAAGCTCCTTTACTACGCCTGTCAGCTCTCCTGTCTGTTGTGCAATGTCCTGGGTGCCCTGAGCGATATTTCCGAAATTCTCCTGTACCACCCGGGCGCTGTCCGCATTTGCCTGGTTGCTCTCCATCACCACATTCACAGCCCCAAACACGTCTTCCAGCTCCTTGTGGATATTTTCAATCAATTCCGTAATATCTACCGTTGCTGTTTTGGTTTGATTGGCAAGCCCTGATATCTGTCCTGCAACTACCGCAAAGCCGCGGCCTGCTTCCCCTGCTCTGGCCGCCTCAATGCTGGCGTTTAAGGCGAGCATGCCGGTGCTGCCCGCAATGCTTGTGATGGTCTCGATAATCGTGTTCATCCGCTCTGTATAGCTTCTCAGCTCCTGCATCTTATCCTGCACCTGCCTGTTGGCATTCATGGATTTTTCCACCTGCTGGGCCAGACTGTCCATCTGGTCCTTTCCCGCCTCCACCTTCTTGGCAGTATCCGAAACATTCTGCCGGATAAAATCCGCCGTATCCTGCACCTTTTCAATATAATTCTGTATCTGCTCCGTTTTCTGCATCTGATTCTGTATGGATTGTGCGGATTCATTGCTTCCTGCAGACACCTCCTGCATAGAGCTTCTGATACGCTCCACCGATTCCTTTACCAGAACCATCTTTTCTGCGGCGGCAGCAACGCCTCCGCTCATATGATCGGATACCTGCAGTACATTCTGAAGCAGCTGATCCGTTTTTTCCTGCTGCATTTGGACTTCCTGTACGCCAGCCCTATTGGATTTCCGGATTCCCGCTGTAGCTGCCACCATATAGATTCCGGTAAGCGCCATACAGGCCAGCTGGATTTCCATATTTTTAATTTCATCCGCCCCATAGCCTGCAGTCACCGCCTGATAAATCACGCAGGCAACATTGGCCAGAAAGCCTCCCGAAGCTATGGCCGCACAATATGCTGTATCCATATACAGCGTGATCACCATATACATAGGAAGGGCATATACAAAGGTCACCGGACTGCTTGTGGTAAATATGGCAAATATGTAAAACAAGCTGTAGGTAGTGCCCATAATGTGGCGCACCACTTTTGACTCCCTGTCCCTGGCATAAAGAATCCACTCCGCTATCAACGGCAGAATCATAAAACTGGCAACAATTAACAAATATCCCCCTGATCTGGCCCCTTTTACCCATTCGATCACATAAGCGGCCAGCAAAATGGCATCAATCACGGTATGCCCCATAATCGCTGCCTTATTTGCATAAGCCTTTTCAGAACATTTCAATTCTGCCACCTCCTGTAAAATCCCATATTCAATTTTCAGAGGTATTATATCA
>NZ_CEWDFQ010000397.1:0-2505 GCF_982438285.1 Acetatifactor sp.
GCATTCTCTTTGTAATATTTTGCAATTTTTGATATACTATACCCATCAAACAGCAGGAGGAGGCTTGCATTTATGTATAAAGTGATGCTTTTAGATGACGAACCGTGGGAATTAAAGGGAATGAAAAATATGCTTCCCTGGGGGAAATATGGCTTTGAGGTGGTTTCTGTATTGAGCAATCCTCTGAAGGCTTTAGAGCTTTTAAAAGCAGAAGGCTTTGACGTATTGGTGTCTGACATCAGAATGCCCGGCCTGGACGGCATCAGCCTGTTAAAGGAAATCAGAAGCTTTGATTCCAATCTGGAAATTATTTTCGTAAGCGGCTATGCTGAGTTTGAATATGCAAGGGAGGCCCTGCGCTCCGGCGCTTATGATTATCTCTTAAAGCCTGTGGATCTGGATGCAACCGATTCTCTGCTTTCCCGGCTGAAAAGCAGGCTGGACGAAAAAAAGCAGAATCGCAGGCTGCGTCTTATGGATAAAATTTCCGGGGAAAAAATAAGCTTAAAGGAGCTGTTTCCACAGATAGATGAGAGCTTTTCCTGTTATGCCGTTATGGGCGGCAGCTCCCTTGCTTCCTTTCTGGAGAGCAGCCAGGAAGAGCTGCCACAGCATAGCTCCTTTTGGCAGCTCTCCCTTCCCTGCGGGCAAGACTGCTGCCTGTGCTTCCTTGCATGCAGAGATACCTTTTCTCCGGACTCCTTTCTGAGGGAGCTCCTTCCCCGCCAGATGCTGGGATGCAGCCTTCCCTTCTCCGGCCCTGAGCTTATGGCTTTGGACGGTCCAAGCCGGCTTACGGTGCAGGCCTTTGCCGCCTATCACAGCTCCTTTTTCCTGCTGCCTCCCGGGCTGTACCTATACAATGAAACAGACGGAAACGCCCTGCGTGATGTTTCAGAACAAATACACACCCTTTATATGGATAAAAAGACGGAGGCGCTGCGCAGCTATCTGAATCATCTGCCCCATACGCTCCAATCCATATCCATCAACGTAAACGGCATGGTGCGATTATGGAATCAGCTTATGCTGCTGCTTTCGGATGCAGACCTTTACGAGGAATCCTGTCTTTTGTCGGCCGAGCACATGCTGGATCGTTACTCCGATATAGAAAAGCTGACACAGGAATTAATTGTTCTTCTGGAAAATCAAACTGTCTCCTACCCGGAGCAGTCAGCCGAAGAGGGAAAGCATATTTACAGCGCCATGATCCGCTATGTAAACGAGCATTTCACAGAGCCCATCACCCTTCAGGATGTGGCGGACTGTGTTCATGTAAATTTTACCTACGCTTCCAAGCTGTTTAAAAAATATACGAAAACAAATTACTCCAAGTACCTGACGGAGCTGCGGATGAATCTTGCCTGCCGGCTGCTTTCTGACACCGACAAGACAACAGAAGAAATCTGTTATGAGATAGGATACAAAGACTATTTTTACTTCAACAAAACCTTTAAAAAGCACATCGGACAAACACCGCTGCAGTATCGGAGGAAATAAAAGTGCGCCCTAAGAAACAAAAATATTTTTTTCAGAATATCAAGATAAAATACCAGCTCTTCGCCCTGGTCATTTTCAGTATGGCGGTTATCGTTCTGATACAGCTTGCTTATTTTTATCAGTTTTCCTCCGTTATACGGAATATGGCCCAGGACTCAGCCTCCAATCTGCTGATCCAGCTGGAGAAAAATTTATCCATACAGGCAGAAGCCATCGTGGAGACCGCCGAAAACATTGCCTACAACAGTTATACCCAGGATTTCATGGGCAGTACAAATTATGCCATGAGAGCCACTCAGGTACGGTTTATTCAAAATCTGTTTGAATTTTCAAGCATCGCCAATCCCAGCATCACCGATATCATTCTTGTGGATCATTTGGGACAGCTTGTGCGCTATAGCTCTGGAGAGGATTGGGGCGCCATCGAATATATTCTGGAGGAATATCCCGCCGAATCCCTCCCCTTAAACGGCTCCGGAGAATTTTATCTGATTAATTCCGGAGAAACCTCCCTCTATTTGTATGCCTTTTCCTTTTCCACCTACCGCAATCTGAATCACGCCGAGGTGTGCTATATCCTGTTTGAAAATGCTTCCTTTCAGCGCATTCTTGAAAATACAAACCTTCCGAATTCCACAGTATTCTACCTGTTGGACCAGAATAACCGTATTCTTGCCTCTCAGGACAGCAGCTTAAACGGCTCCTATGTCTCCTCGGACGTTCTTGAGCTGATCCCTTCCACAGCCTCTCAATCCGTTGTGGAATTTCAGGGGGAACGCTGCCTGTTAAATCACAGCGAAATCCCCGGATTATCCTGGACGCTTGTGAGCATTATCCCGCAAAGGGAGCTGGAACGGCCTCTGTATCCTTTGAAGGTCTTTGGCATTACCTTTGGTATTATCATATTTTTGGTGCTTCTTGCCATCTACAGCAGCATTGTCAAAAACATTGCAAGACCCCTTGGGGAGCTCTCCGCCTTTATTTCTGACGTCAACTATCAGACGC
>NZ_CEWDFQ010000398.1:0-2482 GCF_982438285.1 Acetatifactor sp.
TCGGCGCACACTTTCTTCAGCGCCATGCCAACGGCAGCCAGCATCATACCGTTTACCTTCCGTGCGGAATACGGGCAGACCGACACGCAGCGCATACAGGAAATACACTTTTTTCCGTCAACCTCTTTCGGGTCGTAGAGGTCTATGGCCTGCACCGGGCACTCCTGCGCACACAATCCGCACTTTACGCAGTCCTTGGTAGGCTTTGGCACCATACCAGCTCCCCCGCCTTTTTTATAAGGGCGATTCCCCGGAATTGCTGGCTCAGAAATATTCTCTGCATCCAATTTGCTCTGTATTTTTTCTGCGAATGTATGAAGTTGCGCCCGATCCTGTTCATCTGGACGTCCTGCGGCAAACTGGCGGGCAATGGAGTGCTCCGCTATGGCGGCAGCGGCGGCGATGACACGAAATCCAGCCTGCTTTGCGGTATCCTGTAATTCTACAAGTGTATCCTCATACGCCCGGTTGCCGTAGACGCAGAGAAGGACGGCTTTTGCTCCATTCCCTTGGATGGCAGACAGTCGCTCTGTTGCTGGTCGCGGCACACGTCCGCCATAAGAAGGAACAGCGATTACCGCAAGGTCGTCTTCCTCCAGAGAGACATCGGCAAAAACCGTTTTGCCGTCTGTCAGATCAACCGGCTGTATTTCGCCGGTTAATCCGTTTGCCAGCATATCCGCTGCCTTTTTCGTCCCGCCAGTGGGACTAAAACAAATCTCATAAAGTTTCATTTCAAACATCCTCCATATTTCCTTGCTTCCCACAGCTGTTGATTCCTTGCAGATGGAGCCAGCTGCAGCATTTCAAAACATACGGCATAGTCACCGGCACCTTTTATGACCCCATAGATTCCGAGTTTTCCCCATTGGAATCCAACGCTTTGTCCACGATATGAATATGGACGTCCACTCCAAACGTGTTGTATAATTCCTTGAAGAAATCAGTCAGTTTCCTGCGAATCGGAAGTTTCCTTTCCATCTTTTTCCCTCCCTTGTTGTTAAAGCTGAATGATGACCTTTCCTTCCGTATGCCCATGTGCCACAAGCTGAAGCGCCTCCTGCGCCTTTTCCAAAGAGAAGATACGGGGATCGGTTTTGGGAACGATGTGATTTTGTTCCACGATTTTTGTGATTTTCCGAAGCTGTTCCCCATCAGAACGGACGAGAATTTTGCCTTTGCATTTCCAGAGACGATCACGCGAAGCCCTAATGCTTTTGCGATGGGAACCGCCATTTGACCTCCTGCCAGTTGATATTTTTTCTTATGTCAATCTCAGGGAATCAGTGGTTTCCCCTTGCATTTCCTCTGTAAAGCGTGTAAAATAAGTGAGTGTAAAATGAAAAGTTACATCTCTGGATAGTATAGCACGCGCAAGATATAAAGTCAACATTTACATCACGCGCGACGCTTGGATTTTGAAAGGATTTTATCATGCAGCTTAGTATGAAATGTTCGGTGGCAGTACACTGCCTGATATTTATAAATGAGGCAAAAGGGAAGGTCAAAGTCACCAGTAATCTGCTGGCTCAAAGCACCGGTTGTAATCCGGTCGTAATCCGCAATGTGTTCAGCGCATTGAAAAAGGCCGGTATTATTACAGTGGCACGCGGTACCGGCGGAACCGAATTATGCAAGCCTCCATCCGAGATTACACTGTATATGATTTATCAGGCCCTTGAGCCAGACGGCCTTTCCTCCCTGATTGGTATCCATCCCTGTGACGGACGGGCGTGCCCAGTTGCCCAGAATATTCGTGCTGTATTGCAGAAACCGTACCAGAAAATTGAGGATGCAGTTCGCAATGCGATGGAAAGTGTCACACTGGAATCAATGATTGAGGAATTCCATGCCCACTTAGGATCAGGCAAAACCTCAAAGGGAATCAAGTAAATACAACGCCCACAGGTCACGGCAGCCTGTGGGCGTTACAAATACAGGAATAGCAAGTAAAGCTAAAAAGCTCAGTTACATTCCGGTTTAAACTTTTTACATATATTGAAATATTGTGAATTCCTATGCTCTGACAGCCTACAGCCCCTTCAGCTCTCTGATCTTTTCCTGAAGCTCATTTACTCCGTTTCTGGCGTTTCTGATCGCCCTGCATTGTTTCTCGAAGGGCGCCTCCTGCCCTTCCTCCGCCACAGGTGTATCACCAGCTCCGTATTTTTCATAATACAGCCGTCCGATTTCCATATAGTTTTTCTTTATAACCTCTTCACAGGTGGAAATCTGGCTTTTCAGACTGGCAATCTGTGCCATTTCCTTTGCCTTATCCGCTGCCTCTCTCCCCTTTGCCGAAATCGTATCTCCAAGCTTTTCCATCCAATCCATTTTTCCCGCTCCTTTTCTGACTCTGTCTTTTAAATATTATAAGACTCCCTGATAAAGGGCGCAAGTATTTCATTGCATCCTAATGACAAGTTATGGTATAATTCTTATGTATTTTAGATAGAGGTGATTATATGCAGCCATTATATAC
>NZ_CEWDFQ010000399.1:0-2472 GCF_982438285.1 Acetatifactor sp.
GCGCTGAAGTGCGCAGGCTATTATCATAAAATGGATAAGATAATACCAGACTTTTTGGAAAAGGAAAAATTCCCGCCCGCCGCGGAGGCAGTCTTAAGGGAATATATGGATAAAAAAACGCCCATACAGGCGAAGGAAACCGCTGTCCTTTTGTGCAGTGATGCGGTGGTGGCGGCAGTGACGCTTTTCTTGTCAAAAAACGGAGACAAGCACCCGGATTATGACAAAATCATTGATGTGGTGTTTGGACATCTTATAGACTCGGGAACCTTTAACAACTGTGACATTTCCCTAAGGGAGCTTAAGACAATGCAGAAGAAATTTAAGGAGGAAAAGCTCTATTATGACTTTTTACGTTGAAAATGAAACAGATGCGGATTTTCCCTTTGATATCCTTGCAGTTGGAAGACAGGTGGCCAAGGAGGTGCTGGAAGCAGAAAGATGCCCTTATGAAGTCCAGGTGAATCTGCTGCTTACGGATAATGCAGGCATCCGTGAATTTAATAAAGAATACAGAGGAATTGATGCGGAGACGGACGTATTGTCTTTTCCAGGCTTGGAATTTGCCAGGCCGGGCGTATTTGAAATTGAGGAAAGCAGTCTGCATGACTGCTTTGATCCGGACAGCAAAGAGCTGATTCTGGGAGATATCATTGTCTCGGCGGACCGGGTGAGAGAACAGGCAGAGAATTACGGGCACAGTGAAGAGAGAGAGTTTGCGTTTCTGGTGGCCCACAGCATGTTTCACCTGTGCGGCTATGACCACATGGAGGAGGCGGAAGCCAGGGTGATGGAAAGGAAGCAGGAAGAAGTGCTTAAAACACTTGGAATTACCAGAGATAAAAAAGATTGAGGGACTTTGAATGAATCCGGTGGAAGTAAAGAGAAAACAGATACAAATGTATTCCCATATAATAGGTGTAATCACGCTGTTAGCGGTGGGAAGAGTCATTCAGGATGCAGGCGTGGCCTATCTTGCGGCGGCAGTGGAATGTTATTTTGGGGTCTGCCTGCTCATTAGCTATGGCGCGGCAGACTGTCTTGGGAAAATTCTTCGAAGCCGAAACGGAAAGGGGCAAAATAAAAACTGCGCCGGGCTGAGGAAAAATGCAATGCTGCTTCAGGGAGCAGTGGGAGCGGCAGGAAGTATACTTTTGTCTGCCTGTGCAGGTCCCTTGGCGGAGCATGTCTTTGAGTTGCCATACAGCAGTCTTTTGATCCGCCTGTTTGCACCGGCAGTGTTTCTTCGGACCATTTCAAGCGTACTATTGGGTTATTTTCAGGGAGAGGGTTCTGAGCTTCCCACTGCGGCGGCCTGTGTGATCAGGCAGGTGTTTATTCTTGGATTTTCTCTTTTGTTTTGTAATATCCTTAAGAGCTATGGGGAAAAGGTAAGCGGTCTTCTTGGCAGGGAAGAGTTTGCCTTTATGTGGGCAGGCTCCGGGGCTGCCATCGCGGTAAGTCTTACGGAGATTTTGATTCTTCTGTTTCTGCTTCTGGTTTACCGGGGAAGCAGCAAAGAGAGAAAAAAAGCAGAAGAAGGGAAAAAGACAAGAGAATCTTTATGGGATTTTACAAGAATCCTGTATGGAAGTATGGGAGCTTTTCTTTTGACAGGACTGCTGGAACGGCTTCCTGTGTGGTTTGGAATGGTATTTTTTCATAAAAATGCCCAGGGCGCAGATTTGGGAGGACAGAGCTATGGAGTGTATTACGGACAGTATCTGGCCCTTTGCGCAGGCTTTCTTTTTTTACTGTGCGCTTCCCTGATACCGGCCGGAGCCAGAGTTACTCACGGCTTAAAGCGGGAGGATCAGCGCTATGCCAGAAACTGCTTTCAGGCGGGAATTCACATGATATGGGCAAAGGCATTATTTTTTGCAGTGTTTTTGGCTGTTATGGCGCAGCAGGCGGCGGGAATTTTCAATGAGGCCCGGGCTGAAACACTGGCTTCTATGCTGCGCTTTGGTTCAAGCATAATTGTGTTTGGGACCTTTGCGTTTTATTTTAAGAGCATTTTGCTTTCTCAGGGGAAAAAATATCATGTGGCTGCCTGTCTGGGGATCGCAAATGTGATTTTTGCGGCAGCCGCAGCACTGTTTCTGCAGGCAGGGAATGCGGGGATTCTTTCCCTGGTATACGGCGGAGTCATAGGAAGCGCTCTCTACTGCGGGCTGACCGGATTTTTTGTAATTGGCAGACTGGGACGAGGCATACAGATGGTACGAACCTTTTGTATTCCCTTAGGCGCTGTCTGCGGCGCCGCTCTTATGGAATTTCTCATTGGGAAATTTTTTACACCGCATCTGGGAAACCTGGCTGCTGCGCTGATTGGTTTTGGGGTGTCCTTTGCGGTTTACTGGGGAATTCTATTGGCTTTGCGCAATTTCAAGGCCCAGGAGCTTGCGGCTGTGCAGGGAGGACGCTTGCTTAAGCTTTTTGTAAAAGCAGTGGGGAAATAAAATAGAAAGC
>NZ_CEWDFQ010000400.1:0-2470 GCF_982438285.1 Acetatifactor sp.
ATGACTGCAGGAATCCATTTCTCTGTGAATGCTGTGCAGCGCGCGGACGCAAATCCAAAAACCAGTGTATGTGATGGGGAAAAGGATGCTATCAAAAAAAGGTAAAGGAAGCGTAAAAAGTTTTTTTACTTTTTCAGAATGGGCTTTGACTTTGGCCCCTTCATGTCTTATTATGATTTCAGGGAGGAAGAGGTATGATCGAAAAGAAATTATGGGGCAGTCTGCCTGACGGGAGAGAGATTTCCCTGTACCGGCTTACAAACAAGTGGGGAGAGTATGCGGAATTTCTTGACTATGGCGCTTCCCTGCATAGTCTGTATCTGCTGGATGGGGAGGGGAAGCTTGGAGATGTGGTTTTAGGGGTGGAAGGCCCCCAGGGACTGCAGGGATCCACTACAGAGGGTGCAACAGTGGGGCGCTGTGCGAGCCGTATAGCGGATGGCAGATTCGTCATTGACGGGAAGGTGTTCCAGCTGGAGAAGGGAAGCGGCGGCCACTGCCTGCACAGTGGAAGCAGTAATTTTGCACGCCAGCTTTTCCAGGCCAGACTGAAAGAAGAGGAAAACAAAATTACGTTCCTTTTAAGGGATTTGGGAAGCTGCGGCTATGAGTGCGCGGTGGAGGCGGAGGTTTCCTTTACCTTTGATGACAACCATCGTCTGATTATAGAATATTGTATGACGCCGGAGGGGGATACGGTGCTGTCGCCTACCAACCACGCCTATTTTAATCTTGGGTGTCAGGACGCCAGGGATCATCTGCTCACCATTCATGGGTCATCCTGCGCAGCAAAGAGTGAGAGAGGGCTGCCGGAGGGAGAGATCAAAAGCGTCAAGGATACGCCTCTTGATTTTACCGGCAGGCGGTCTATAGGACAGGCCATGGAAAGCGGACCTGTGGATTTGGTGAAGGGCGCGCCAGGCTATGACGAGAGCTATATCATAGACGGCACAGGCTTTCGGGAGGCGGCGCAGTTGTACTGCCCACAGTCAGGCCGGTATATGAAGGTGGAAACGGATATGCCCTGCCTTGTATTGTTCGTAAGCAAATTTTCCGAGCAAAAGCCCGGAAAGGCCGGAAGGATTTATGAGGGCTATGCCTCCGTCTGTCTGGAAACAGAGTATGTTCCCAATGCGGTAAACTGCACGGCTTTTGAAAAGCCGGTATTTCATGAAGGACAGGTAATGCGTTCCAGGACGGTTTACGCCTTCGGGTGCGTACAAGAGGATTGATTTTTTATGATCATTATTTTGATACTGCTTGCAGCCGTCCTGTGCGGAGGAGGCATTTGGCTTTTCATAAGGGCTAGAAGGCGAAGGCCCCAGAGCATTGACCTGATGGAAGGGCATGATTTTGAGTATTTCTGCGCAGATCTGCTGAAAAAGCACGGCTTTTTGGAGGTTGAGGTCACAAAGGGAAGCGGGGATTACGGAATTGATATCCTGGCGGAAAAGGAGGGCGTGACCTATGCCATCCAGTGCAAATGCTACACCTCGCCAGTGGGCGTGAAGGCTGTGCAGGAGGCATACGCAGGCCGTGACTACTATGACCGGATGGTGGGCGCCGTCCTTACCAACCAATACTTTACATCCTCCGCCGTGGAAGCGGCGAAAAAACTAAAGATATTGTTATGGGACAGGGGCTATTTGGAAAGCATGCTGGAGGAGTAAGTCCCCCTGTCCCATTGGGGCACGGGCTATTTGGAAAGCATGCTGGAGGAGTAAGTCCCCTGTCCCATTGGGGCACGGGCTATTTGGAAAGCATGCTGGAGGAGACAGCAAAGTGAATCTTAACGCAACTTTAAACGAAGTGCTGGTGAGGCTATTTCGTGACATTAATGCAATTGAAGAACAGGCCGTCAGAACCGGAGAGTATAAGGAGCTCTCTGTAAATGACATGCATGTCATTGAAGCCATAGACATACATGAGCCGAAAAATATGACCTCTGTGGCGCGGGCCTTGTCCGTCACCACGGGAACCCTCACTATTTCCGTGAACGGGCTGGTGAAAAAAGGTTTTGTGGAGCGCACCCGAAGTGAAGAGGACAGAAGAGTGGTGCTGGTTTCTCTCACTCAAAAAGGGAGAAAAGCCTTCGCACAGCACAGCCGCTTTCACCAGCAGATGATAGACGCGGTGGTGGAAGGCTTAACCCCCCAGGAACAGGAGATTCTGGAAAAAGCCTTGCGTAATTTAAACCAGTTTTTCCGGGGGATTGGGAAACCAAACCTTTCGTGAGCGTCATTTAACCGGCAATGGGCAGCAGGGAGGCGTCAGGCGTGGTTTCCAGGAGACGCTCTTTCAGGGAGGTGAAATCCGAAGGGCCGCAGTCCAAAAAGAAGGTGTGGAAGGCATAGTCGGAATAGGAATCTCCCCACTGTGTCATGGCCTCCTGCTGTAAAGAGAGAATTTCCAGATAGCCAAGGTAATACTTTAAGTAGTTGCAGGGCTCCTCCGCGATATAGGCATAGAT
>NZ_CEWDFQ010000401.1:0-2461 GCF_982438285.1 Acetatifactor sp.
GATATCAGCAATTACTTTAACTCCATAGACGTGGAGCTTCTTTTGGAAAGGCTTTCCTTTCTTCAAAAAAGAGAGCCCGCTCTCTATTCCCTGTTTACCCGGGTTCTTCGGGAAAGCAGGGTAATGGACGGTTCTCAGATTGTGAGGGAAAATCACGGTGCCATGGCCGGCACTCCTGTTTCTCCTTTTTTTGCCAACGTGTATCTGCGGGATACGGACGCCTTTTTTGAAGGAGAAAACGTACCCTATTTTCGCTACTCTGATGATATTCTGCTTTTTGCGCCCACCCTGGAAGCGCTGGAAAAAAGACAAGCCCAGCTCTATGAGAGACTGAAATCCCTGGGGCTTTCCATAAATCCCGAAAAGGTGCATATTTCCGCTCCCGGGGAGCCCTTTGACTTTCTCGGCTTTTCCTTTCATAATGGAGAGGTGGATCTTTCTCCAAACACCATTTACAAGATCAAGGGAAAGATCAGGCGCAAAGCCAATGCGCTGCGCCGATGGCAGCGCAGAAAGGGCTTGGCGCCAGACAAGGCTGCCATCGGCTTCATCCGGGCCATGAACCGGAAATTCTACGGTCAGGAGCAGGAAGAAGATTTCACCTGGAGCAGATGGTTTTTTCCCAATCTCACTGTGGATACGGGGCTCAGACAGGTGGACGCTTATCTGCAGCAGTACCTGCGCTTTGCGGCCACCGGCCGCCACGCCAGGGGCAATTACCGCATCCGTTATCAGACCTTAAAGGACTGGGGCTATAAAAGCCTGGTGCATGAATACTATAAGTATAAAAATCACTGCCCGTTTCTATGATTCTTTCGAAACTGCCCTGGCGTGACGCCGAATTTCTTTTTAAAAATAGCGTTGAAGTAGGAGGGGTTGCTGTATCCCACCAGCTCGCAGATTTCCTGTATGCTTTTATTGCTCTCTGAAAGCAGAAGCTCCTTTGCCTTTTCCATCCGCAGGGTGGTAAGGTAGTCGGGAAAGGCGCAGCCGCATTTTTCATGGAAGAGTCTGCTGAAATAGGAGGGCGTTATGTGGTATTTATCCGCCAGAAGCTGGGCGCTGATGCCCGGATCCGCATAGTTTTCCTGCAGGTAAGCCACAGCCTTTTCCACAATGTCCTCTCTGCCCGTCTGTCTTGACCGCTCCAGCACCATCCAGATTTCCTCTGCAAGGTGGAAAAACCATTCTCCGATGTCATCCATGTATTCATAGGCGGAAAGGCCCTGACTCAATGCCTCGTAGTCAGTCTTTGACAGCGGTTCAAACCGATAGTGTAAGGTATGGTAATAGGTGATCATCTGGGAGGCCATATCCATAAGGGCATCCATTGCCGTCTGAATGGAAAGGCTCTTGATTTCTCCGATAATACGGCGGTATTCCCTGGCAAAGCCCTCTCTGTCGCAGTCCTTTAACAGCTTCATCAGGCGGGAAATGTCCGGAGAGGCTTTCCCGTTTAACGCCCGCACCGCCATTTCCTCCTCCGTCACAATGGAGCCAAGACCATACATAAAGCGGTACGCTGTGGCGGCTCTTGCCATCTGATACATAATATTCAGCTCTCCAAAGCCTTCCTTTTCCTTGCTGATTCCTGCGTCCATGCCAATGTGCAGAAGCTCCCCGGTCACGGAGAATACCTCCCGTATGCCGGAAATAATCCGCTCCTTTGCAATACTGCTTTCAGAAAACAGCATCACCGCCAGATATTCCCGGTCTACAGGCGTCACAAGAATATCACCCGTTCCCTTTAACACCTGCTCCACAATGCTCTTTATGGTCTCAAGCTCAAAAGCAATGGCCTCCTCAGTGTTGTTGTCATGGAAATCCTTGGTATCGCTGATGCGCAGGCAGATTAAACGGCTATGGACTTCCTCTCTGCCATAGGTTTCCTCCACCCACTCAGGCGTGCTTTTCTGGGTGGATTTGCTGCTTAAATAAGCCGCCAGCTCCTCCTGCTCCTTTCTTATGTTCATATGGTTTAAGGTCTGCACCATAGACTGATAGGTTCTGGCAATGGTAGACAGCTCCGTATCCGCCAGTCTCTTGGACATATCCTTGGAGGGAACCCCCTCCTTGCCGGCAGTGCGCACCATCTCATCTAAGGGAGCGTACACCCGCTTAGACATGGCAAACGCAAGCAGCAGCACGATCACCACTACCAATATTCCTATGGCCGCAAAGATAAATCCCACATGTCGGATAGTGGCGGAAAGATTCTGATAGGGCACCAGCCACACCAGGTAAAATTCTCCGTCCATATTGACGCAGCTTGCCAGATATTTCTCTCCGTCCAGCCTTAAAAGCTCCGCCGACTGTCCCGTGCAGCTGTACAAAAATGATGTGAGAGCCTCCTCCTGCAAAGAGTCGCTGCTTTGGTATCTGCCTCCCTTGGCATAGATAATGTTACCCTGTCCATCCGTAAGAAGATATTGCTCTCCTTCTTTCGCCTGAGAAAATATGC
>NZ_CEWDFQ010000402.1:0-2458 GCF_982438285.1 Acetatifactor sp.
GAGCTATTGAGGGTTGTCTGGAGCGGTTGGACATTGGATATATTGACCTAATGCTCCTGCACCACCCAGGAACCGGGGATGTGGAGGCGTACCATGCGGAGGTGTGCCCTATATTCAAAACCTGGGTATCGTGGTAAACGGCTATTCCCCCTTCGGCGGCAGAGGCCGCGCCAGTGAATTATTTTCTGATGAGGTCATCTCCGCTATCGCAGAAGAACACGGCGTGGCCTCTGCACAGGTGATTCTCCGCTGGAATTATGAGAAACACGATTGGTATTAGGCGGCGTTGAACAAATCAGGAATCCAAATTTCCATAATCAATGGGTCTGTCTTTAAAATAGTATTCTTTGTCATGTTCATTTACTTCCCGCAGAATCCGGCAAGGGTTTCCCACGGCCACAACATTGGAGGGCAGGTCCTTTGTCACAACGCTTCCTGCGCCCACAACCACATTGTCTCCGATGGTAATGCCTGGAAGAATGATGGCTCCCGCTCCAATCCAGCAATTTCTGCCGATGCGCACGGGCATATTGTACTGATAGGATTTTTCCCGAAGGGTGGGCAAAATGGGATGCCCTGCTGTGGCAACGATCACGTTAGGGCCGAACATGGTATAGTCTCCCACGTAGATATGAGTGTCATCCACCATTGTCAGGCCGAAATTTGCATAAATGTTTTTCCCGAAATGAACATGACCGCCGCCGAAATTTGCATGGAAGGGCGGTTCGATATAGCAGTCCTCCCCGATTTCCGCAAACATTTCCTTTAACATTTTTTCCCGTTTATCCATTTCCGAGGGGCGCGTCTGGTTGAAATCATACAGACGGTCAAGCCTTTTTAACTGCTCCTCCATGATCTCCTTATCCCCCGGAAGATACAGCTCCCCTGTGTGTAATTTTTCCTTCATGCTCATGTGAAAATCCTCCTGTAAATGTGCATACAGTGTAGCAAAAAATGCTTTAAATTTCAATACTTGTCTCCCGCCTTTTCTTTCTGGTAGAATGAGTTATCAGGTATAACAGATCACTGCGGGGGTGAAATAAAATATGAGCAGGATGAATACATTTTCGGGAAAGAAATTCGACCCAATGGACATCAAGGCGGAGGATATCTGCCTGGAAGATATCGCCCATGCCCTCAGCCTTTTGTGCAGAGGAGGGGGACACTTAAAGTATTTTTATTCCGTAGGGCAGCATTCTATCAACTGCATGAGAGAAGCCCGGGAGCGGGGGTGTTCTGAGAGGGTGCAGGCAGCCTGCCTTCTCCATGACGCAAGCGAGGCTTATATTTCAGATATCATCAGACCGGTCAAGATGTATCTGTCTAATTATGTTGAAATTGAAAAAAAGATCATGGATAAGATTTGGGAGCGCTTTAACTTAAGCGACCTGAGTGCGGAAGAAAATCAAAAATGGAAGCTGATTGATGATGAGATATTAAACTGCGAATTACGGGAGCTGATGAGGGGAGTCCGGGATACGGAAGCCAAAGGGCTGTATTCCTGTCCAGATATGGAAGAAAAGCCCTGGAAGACGGTGGAAGCTGAATTTATGCAGATGGCAGCTTCTCTGTGCTGCCTGAAAAGCTGGCTGTGAAAAACAGGAAAAAAGACAGGTAGCTTTTGCATATAAGGTATGGTAGACTGATGGAAATAGATGGAAGGATGCAGGTAGAAAAAATGGGTATATTTGATATTTTTGGGAAAAAGGGAGCAGAAAGCGGGACGATGCCCCGGAATGATACGGAAAGGTGGATTGCAGCCACCTATGCCGCATGGGCGGTAAACACAGGGGGAGACTGGCATTATTTTGCCGGTTCTAAGGAAATAAACAGACAGGAGGGAGCTTCCATGCGTACGATGCTGCGCAGAGACTGGGGAGTGACGGACAGAGCCAGTCTTTTGGATATGGTAAGCTATCTGACTACACTTTACAGCGAGGGAGAAGATTGTGAAGCAGAGGACATTGCTTCAGGAGCCTGGGATTTATGCCGTGCCTGTCAGATTCTTGGAATGGGATTTGTGGGAGGCTATATTGACCGGGATGAAATGGTGCAGCGGTCTGTAGAGGTTGGGAGAGTCATGCAGTGTTATTACCATTCCTGGGCGGAATTGTATGACAGCTACACGAAAGGATACAGGGACTGGAGAAGCGGCCAGGGCGGTGATGCCCAGAAGGATATCGCAGACAGAGAAAAATTGTGTTTCGATCTGCGCAGCCAGCCGGATGGACCCTGCTGCGTAGAATGGGGATTGGCATTGAAATGACAAAAGCCGGTGGGCAGCGCCAATGCGTCGCATAGCTGCACCAGGCTTCGTGTGTGGCAATTGATCAAATCCGAATCGGCAGATTTATAGCCGAATCAAGAAAGTCAAGGAACCTTACCCAAAGGCAGCTTGCCAATGCACTTTCCATTAGTGACAAAACAATTTCCAAATGGGAGTGTGGAAAAGGACTTC
>NZ_CEWDFQ010000403.1:0-2437 GCF_982438285.1 Acetatifactor sp.
CTATGTCGCTTGTGGCGGTGCTCACAAGCGACATTTTGATATACACACTTTTGGGTGTCTTGAGTGTGTATCTGATTATTCAGGGCTTTGGCAGGCAGACAATAAAATATCTGATCGTCTGCGGCATTTTTATCGTGTTGAGGCTGCTTTCCGGGGGGCAGGGCATTACCATCCTTATGCCGGAAATGTTCCTGTTTATGGTGCTTCGTATTTTGATGATGGTTATGGCTGCACAGCCTGTGATCGGTATGCCTCCAGGAGAAGTTGTGGCAGTTTTTAAGAAAATCCACGCTCCAGACGGAATTGCGCTTCCCGTAACCTTTATGCTGCGCTTCTTTCCTACAGTACGCAGTGAGTTTTCTGATGTGTTTGCCTCACTTCGGCTGCGAAAGCTATTGTCATGGAAACACCCTTTGGACGCAATGGAGTATATTGTTACACCTGTTATTTTCCGTTCATCCAGAATAGCCGAAGAACTTGCTGCTTCTGCTGAAAGCAGGGGGATTTCCAATCCAGGGAAACATACTTGCCGCAGAAAGATAGAATTTCAAAAGCGGGATTGGATTATGTGCGCGATTGCTGTTTGTGTAACCGCACTCTATTTTGTGCTGGAAAGGACGGTAGCATAATGGTAAATGATGAAGCAAAGCAATCCGTTATCCAGTTTGAAGATGTATCTTTTGAATATCCGGGAGCTGAAACAGAGAGTATTCAGCATATCAACCTCGACGTAAAAGAGGGAGAATTCCTTGTCTTGACTGGAGGAAGTGGCTGCGGAAAGACAACTCTGACACGATTGATAAACGGGTTAGCTGAACAATTTTATGAAGGAACACTGAAAGGGCGCGTCACCCTGTTGGGACGTAGCATATCGGAATATCCTCTGTATGAAATCGGGAAAAAAGTAGGCTCAATCTTTCAAGACCCCAAAAGCCAGTTTTTTGCCAGTATTACAGAGGATGAAATTGCGTTCGGGTGTGAAAATTATGGCGTTTCCTATGAAGAACTGGATGGGCGGGTTTCCAATGCAATTAAGCGTATTAACGGAGATATGCTGCGTGGGAAAGAGATTTATCCCATGTCCAGCGGAGAAAAACAGAAAATAGCGGTGGCCTCCGTCAATGCTGTTGATCCAGAAATTTATGTATTTGATGAACCTTCGGCCAATCTGGATATGTATTCCGTTGAGGCACTTAAAAATCTTATGCGCGAATTGAAGGCGGAGGGACATACCATCGTTGTTGCTGAACACAGGCTTTATTATCTTACAGACCTTGCAGATCACTTCCTCTACATGGAAAATGGAAGCATAAAAGAAGAATGGAGTCCTGAAGAACTGCTTTCCATGTCAGAAAATAAACGGCAGAAAATTGGAATCCGGGCCGCGGATTTGCGCCATATCGAGGTAGATATTCCTCCCAGAGAAGATAAAAATGTGACATTAGAGGTAAAGCAGCTGGCCTTTTCTTACCGCAAACATCCAGTCTTTCACGACATATCTTTCCAGGTGTATGCTGGTGATCTGATTGCGATCGTAGGACATAATGGAATTGGGAAAACGACGTTGTCTAACATTCTTTGCGGGATACAGAAAGAAAAGACAGGGCAGGTTTTATACAATGGGCAAGAAATTTCCAAGGGTAAAAGAAAGAATTTTGCCTATTTCGTTATGCAGAATACGGATTGCCAGCTGTTTGGAGACAGTGTGGAGGAAGAATTGCTCTTGAACGGTAAAGGAAGTACCCAGGAGCAAAGGGATGATCTGCTGAAATTATATGGACTTTTTGAATGGAAAGACAAGCATCCTGCTACCCTGTCTGGAGGTCAGAAACAACGGCTTACTCTTGCCGTATCAGATTGGATAGATACGCCTGTTTTGCTTTTGGACGAACCTACCAGCGGCCTTGATTTCAAAAATATGATGAGAATATCTGAGCATTTGAAGGCTCTGGCTCAAAAGGGAAAGACCATTTTGATTATCACCCATGATTATGAATTTGCTGCTATGACTTGTAATCGAGTGCTTCATTTTGTTGATGAAGGTCATGCAGAAACATTCCCCCTGCAAGGAAACCTCCCTCGGTTATATTCTTGCCTCATGTGTCAGTAGTTGTGTGTCTGAATGGATAGATATGCCCTGTATGGAGTGGCAAAAACCATAAAATACTTTTATGATAATAGGCGGGTTAGAAGATTCTAACCCGCCTATTACTGCGAAAGGAGCCTTGCTTATGGAGAAGCAAAAAAATGGAGAGCTGTCCAGAATGTTCGGATATGCAGGAAACTACCATGTCCTGACTGTTTTAGGCTGTATCCTCTCCGGGATTAGTACCATTTTGTCTATGCTGCCCTTTGTTTGTATATGGCTTGTTATCCGTGATTTGATTCAGGCATTCGCTGCGGGGGATATATCTCTTGCAACGGAAAGTACTCGTTA
>NZ_CEWDFQ010000404.1:0-2434 GCF_982438285.1 Acetatifactor sp.
TTAATATATCTTAATAATTACTGCAGCTTGCCACAAAAAAGCAGGAACTCCCTCTTTGTGGATTTCCTGCTTTTCCTAGTTTTTTATTCTTTATCAGACGCCCTTTCGCGCTCCTTTTCCTCCTGGCAGTGTGCCTCCAGGCATTTCTCATACTGACTTTCATCACAGGGTATGTCTGCCCACTGTTTTGTCCAGTCAGACAGATAGGCGGCATTGACATTTTCCAGCGCTCTTAATCCATCTGAAAATCCAGCCAGAGGCACAGCCTTTCCCTGGATGGCGTCTGCAAAATTCTGCAGCACAATCAAATATTCATCCTTCTCCTGAAGAATCTCCTTACTCTCCTTCACATAAGGAATTACCGGGTTAGACTCTGCTGCGGTCTTGGACACCTGAGCAGTTGAGGAGGCATTTTTGCAAAAGGTGAGCACACGATTGTCCTCCACCATAAGCTTTCCCATGTCTCCATGGATTTCCAGACGGTTGGTGCCGGGAGAATCCCCGGTGGAGGAAAAGAAGGTTCCCTCCATACCGTTTTCATAGGAAAACAAAAGGGTGGCCTCATCGTCTACGGAAATGGAGCTGTAGCGTCCATAGCGGATTCTGGCAAACACTCGGGAAGGCTGCCCGAACAGCCAATTCCACATATCCATAAGATGCTGGCACTGGTTTAACAAAAGACCTCCGCCCTCGCCATTCCAGGTGCTGCGCCAGGCGGACATTTTGTGATAGTATTCCGGTCTGTACCAGAAATTTGCAGTCCACAGCACATGGTGCAGACGCCCCAGCTCCTGCCTCTCTAAAATTCCCTTCACCTGCCGGTAAATTTCTCTTGCGCGCCAGTTAAAAATCATGGCCTCCACCAAAGGCTCCCTGTCGCCATCCGCCCCTTCCAGACGCTTTCTGCCGTCCACAACCCTCCCACACTCTAAAGCAGTGATCCCCAGAGGCTTTTCACAGAGCACATGAAGTCCTGCCGTCTTCGCCTTTTCTACCATACGGACATGCTCTCTGTGGGGCGTAGTGATAATCAACGCGTCAAATTCCTCTGCCGCCTCAAACATGCTGTCCTCATGGGGAAAGATTTTTACCTGGGGCATCTCCTGGCGGATTTTTTCCTGCATCTTAGGATTTCTGCAAAGAATGCCAAACAGAGAGAGACCTTCAATCTGTCCCTTGTAAATCCGGTCCGCATACTTGCTCCCCATATTGCCATAGCCTGCGATCACTGCTTTTTTCATTAATTTGCCTGCCTTTCTTCTATCCTGCCTTTCTGCTACGGCGTCAGCATCACCTTTAGCGCCGTATCATCCTCCTGCGCAGTCTCAAAAGCCTTTTCCCACTGCGCAAGGGGGAAGCTGTGGCTTACCAGGCCTTCTGTTTTGATCCATCCGGCCCTGATGCCGTCAATCACCGCCTGGAAGGTCCGTGCGGAAAGATGGGAGCCCTTGATGGTCAGCTCCTTTCCGTCCCCGATCACATTCCAGTCGGCGCTTACCTTGTCCGCAAACACGCCCATCTGCACATACCTTCCATGGTTTCTCAAAAGGGAAAGGCCCTGACTTACGCTGACGCCGCTTCCGGAAGCCTCTATGTACACATCACAGCCCCTGCCCTCTGTCAGCGCAAGGATACGCTGTTCCACGTCCTCTTTTAATGGATTCATGGTGATATGGGCCCCAAATTCCAGCCCCTTTGCCACCCGGAAATCCTTTACGTCCAGCCCGATTACCTTTGCAGGCAGCCTCAGTCTGGCCATATTGACCATAGAAAGGCCAATGGCTCCAAGGCCCGCCACCACTACCACATCCTCATGTTTGATTTCCGCAAGGTCCACCGCATGCATGCCGCAGGCGATGGGCTCGATGAGCACCGACTGCTGTGGGGTAAATTCCTCCGGTATTGCGTGTAGAATCGAATTTTTGTGAAGCTTCATATACTGGGCAAAGCCTCCCGCAGCATGCTGTTTAAAGCCATATACTGCGGATTTCTGGCACATCCAGTAGATTCCCCTCCTGCAGTAGTCGCACTCCCCACAGGGGACAATCTGCTCTGCGCATACCACGTCGCCTGCCTTCCACTGCGCCACCTTCTCTCCTGTGCGGACGATTTCCCCGTAAAACTCGTGTCCTCCGATTACAGGCGCTTCTATATACCTATCCTGTGGTCCGCTTCCCCAGATTCGTATGCCGCCGTGATAGGCCTTGATATCTCCCGCGCAGATGCCGCAGCCCCTGACCCTTAAGAGAATCTCCTCCGGCCCGATATCCGGTACATCCACAGTTTCATAGCGATTGTCAAAGGGCGCATACTGCACCAGCGCTTTCATCTTTGCTTTTGTATTTTCACTCATAAAATCCCTTTCTTTCATTTTATCCCTTTATACCGGTAGATGCAATTCCTTCCACCAAATATTTCTGCATGGTGAGAAAAA
>NZ_CEWDFQ010000405.1:0-2432 GCF_982438285.1 Acetatifactor sp.
TGACAGCCACCAGAAGGTATGAGGATTATGTGAAAGCAGCAGTGGAGGCGGGGGTGGATTTGATTATTTCAGGGGCGGGACTCCCCATGAATCTTCCCAGGCTGGTTTCGGGAAGCCGCACAAAGATAGCGCCTATTGTGTCAAGCCTTAAGTCTGCCCAGGTGATTCTGCGCTATTGGCAAAAAAAGCATGAAAGATTGCCGGACCTTGTGGTGATCGAAGGCCCCGAGGCGGGAGGACACCTTGGATTTTCCTATGAGCAGCTTCAAAACCCTGACCAGATGGACTATGACAGAGAAATCAGGGATATTGTAGAGCATGTAAAAAACTGCGGGAGAGAAAAAGGGAAGGATATTCCCGTTGTTGTAGCCGGCGGCATTTATACCAGGGAGGATGTCCAAAGGGCCTTTGATCTGGGGGCAGACGGCGTCCAGATGGCCACCCGTTTTATCACTACCTATGAGTGTGATGCGCCCATGGAATACAAGGAGGCCTATATCCATGCCCGAAGGGAGGACATTGTGCTGGTGAAAAGCCCTGTGGGGATGCCTGGCAGGGCCATTCAAAACGCCTTTGTCCGGCGATCCAAAGAAGGCCCGATTCCTCACGGAAAATGCCATCTCTGCGTAAGCACCTGTGACCCGGCTTCTACCCCCTACTGCATTACGGAGGCACTTGTGAATGCGGCGAAGGGAGATATGGAGCACGCTCTGATCTTTTGCGGGAGCAACGCTTACAGGGCAGATAAGCTGGAGCATGTGAGTGATATCATGAAAGAATTTCAATGAGAGTTTCAATAGAAGAGGAAAAAAATATGACAACCAGAATCATGGGAACCGGGAGCTGTCTGCCCCAAACAGTAGTGACCAATGACGACTTGGCAAAAATAATGGATACTTCGGATGAATGGATCCGCACACGCACGGGCATCAGGGAACGTCGTCTGGCAAAGGAGGAAACTACGTCCTTCATGTGCTGTGAGGCGGCCTTGAAGGCTCTGGAGAATGCGGGAATGTCTGGAGAGGAAATCCAGCTCATCATTGTGGGAACTCTCACGGGGGATTATGTGACTCCTTCCACGGCTTGTGAGGTGCAGGCTAAAATCGGTGCGAAAAGGGCAGTGGCCTTTGATGTAAATGCAGCCTGCTCCGGCTTTCTGTTTGCCTTGCATATAGCCCATGCGTATTTACAGGCGGGTATTTATCAAAATGCTTTGATTCTGGGCGCAGAAACTCTGTCGAAGATTATGGATTGGAGTGACAGAAGCACCTGCGTACTCTTTGGCGACGGAGCGGGAGCTGCGGTTTTAAAGAGAGAGGAGCGGGGCGTCCTTTCCTTTGACATGGGCTGTGACGGCGCAAAGGGGCATGTATTGTCCTGTAAGGGAAGGCCAAATAACAACCCTTTGGTCTCTCATCCCACAGAGCCTGAATTTGTGCATATGGACGGGCAGGAGGTGTACAAGTTTGCGGTGGGCAGAGTGCCCAAATCCATCCAAAGTGTGCTTGCGCAGGCTGGAATGGATGCCGGCGACATTTCCTGGTTTGTGCTGCATCAGGCTAATATCCGTATCCTGCAGTCTGTTGCCAAAAGGCTGGGGGTCTCAGAGGAGAAATTCCCCATAAGTCTTGATCACTGCGGAAATATTTCCGCGGCAAGCGTGCCCATTCTATTGGATGAGATGAACCAAAAGGGCATGCTGAAAAGAGGAGATAAAATCGTATTGTCAGGCTTCGGAGGCGGTTTGTCCTGGGGCAGCGTTCTTTTGGAGTGGTAAAGGTTCTTTGCGCCGAAACAGCCGCATATATTGACAGTAAGATGCGGTAGCGGAGCGTGCGCTTCTATGTTGAATTATATTTGGGCTTTCATGATACTTCTGGGAGTAATCTATGCCGCCTGCACCGGTCAGATGAGTCAGGTGACCAACGCTGCCTTAGACAGCGCCGGAGAGGCCATCTCCCTGTGCATTACCATGGCCGGCGTGGTGGGGCTGTGGATGGGACTGATGGAAATCGCAAAAAAGGCAGGAATCATCGAAAAATTAACCAGAGGTATCGGCCCTTTCTTAAATTTCATGTTTCCCAAAATTCCAAAAAATCATATAGCGAGAGAATACATAGCTACGAATATTATTGCAAACGTGCTGGGTCTGGGATGGGCCTGTACCCCGGCGGGCTTGAAGGCCATGGAGGCGCTGGCAAAGCTGGAGGAGGAAAGAGGTAATCCTGCTTATCTGGAAAAAGCAGCCAAAGAGAGGGTGGCCAGCAATGAAATGTGCACCTTTCTGATTCTCAATATTTCTTCCCTGCAGCTGATTCCGGTGAATATGATTGCTTACCGCAGTCAATACGGAAGCGCAAATCCTGCAGTTATTATCGCCCCGGCAATTTTAGCCACACTGCTTAGCACCTTCATAGCAGTTTTGTATTGTA
>NZ_CEWDFQ010000406.1:0-2428 GCF_982438285.1 Acetatifactor sp.
GAAAATATCAGTACTGCATTCTAAGCAGAGGGGGAATCAGGGGACTGCTTTCCTGCAGCCTGCGCTATATCAACGGATCGGCTTATTTATATTATGATATTACCTCGCGCCAGAGCATTGCGCAGCTTTACAGCAGCCGTTTCCTGACAAGGCAGTGGATGAAGGATTTTATGTGGGGGCTTGGGCAGATCATGCGGGAGCTGGAAAGGTTTCTGCTGGATTACCGCAATATTCTCTGGCAGCCTGGTCAGATTTTTCAGGATTTGGAAAATAATATGTTTTCTTTTGTCTATGTCCCATACTATGAAGGAGAAGGCGGGTTTCTGGAACTTTTGGATTTTTGGGTGGAGCGCATTGATTATGAGGACGAGACGCTCGTGGAATGTGTCTATAAAATGTATGATCGATTTACACACAGCGGCGAGGCGTACCTGCAGGCTCAAATATTTGAAGACGCAAAGGCGCTGGAACAACGGGAGGATAAAAACGTCTGGGAAGAAAATCAACATCAGGAGGAAGAGCTGAAAAAAGACAAAGAGCCGGAGACAATGCAGAAAATGGATAGCATGCTGCCGGAGGAAATAAAGGATAAAAAGGGATTTTTGCATTTTTGGGACGGGAAAAAAAGAAAAAACAGGGAAATGAGGAATCTGTATGAACAGGAAATGCGGCAGGCTATGAGCGGTTACGCAGTTGCGGAGGATACGGCTTATGAGGAACCGGAGCTGGGAAAAACCATTTATATAGAGACGAAGCAGGAGGAGCGGGAGAGAACGCATGGACTTTACACGCGGGAAGGGCGGCTCTTGGCAAGGCTTGACAAAACCGTGTTTTCAATTGGTAAAAAGAAAAGCGAGTCCGACCTGGTGCTGGAGGATGTGGCCGTCAGCAGGGTTCATGCCAGAATATGTAAAGAAAAGGAGGGGATGTATCTGGAGGACATGAATTCCACCAACGGTACCTTTAAAAATGGACTGAGAATGCAGCCTTATGAAAAGAAGAAGCTGGAGGAAGAGGATGAAATAAAAATTGGGAGAACCGTAATGATATATCGATAGAAAAAAGAAATCAGAAAATGCTTTGGTTGACGGACAGGGGCAAACAGTGGTACATTGTAAAGAGATATCTTTGAGAGGAAGTATGCTGTGTTACAGAGGTGGAGAAACTGGCCCATTGTCAGCGTGGCTTTGGTGGCGGTGAATGTAATTGTATATGTGATATGTACTTTTACGGGCAGCCTGTTATATGAAAGAGGGAGCCTGAACATATGGGGCGTGATGGTGGAGAGAGAATACGGCAGGATTATCTGGTCAATGTTTCTGCACAGCTCAGTGAGCCATATTTTCAATAATATGTTTATTCTATTCTTTCTAGGGGCAATGATCGAAAGAGAAACAGGACATGTGCGTTATGGCATTCTCTATTTTCTCTCAGGGATCGGAGGAAATCTGCTGTCGCTGTTTGGCAAACTAAGGACAAATGACCCTTCTGCTTCCATTGGGGCAAGCGGGGCGGTATTTGGACTGGATGGAGTGCTGCTGGCGATGGTTTTGTTTTCGCCAAGGCCTATGAAAAACGTGACGCCCGCAAGAGTGATGCTTATGATTGCGTATTCCCTGTACAGTGGGTTTACCGGGTATAACGTTGACAATGCCGCGCATATAGGTGGACTTTTGACCGGTTTTTTGGGAGGAACGCTTATGTGCCTGATTGAACGGAGAACAAAAAGAACGCGTGGTTAGAGAGGTGCAGCTTTGAACATTAATATTTACTATGGGGGGAGAGGCATTATTGATGATCCCACCCTGTTTGTAATCAATAAGATGCAGGAAATTTTGGAGGAACTGCGTGTGAATGTAACACGCTACAATCTGTATGAATGCAAAAATACCATACCTACCCTGCCGCAGACATTAAAAGATGCTGACGGTATTATCCTTGCGACTACGGTGGAATGGTATGGAATTGGCGGATATATGCAGCAGTTTCTGGACGCCTGCTGGCTGTTTGGAGATAAAGAGAAAATTTCTCAAATATATATGTGCCCTATTGTGATGTCAACTACATACGGGGAAAGGGAAGCTAAGCTGAATCTTTCCACTGCATGGGAAATCCTGGGAGGTCTCCCCTGCAGCGGTATCTGTGGTTATATTGATAATACGGTAGCACTGGAAATGAATCAGGAGTATGTTCGCATTATAGAAAAAAAGGCAGAGAATATGTACCGGACAATCAACCAGAAAATGGCCAGTTTCCCGGCGAGTAATCAGGCTGTACGGCAGAAGGTATCCATTTCTCAGGCCATTGACCTGACGCCTCAGGAGACGGAGCAGCTGTCCCGATATGTCTCTGATGATGGTTATGTACAAAAACAAAAGGAGGATATTCAGGAACTGACGAGTTTGTTTCGGGATATGCTCTTTAATGA
>NZ_CEWDFQ010000407.1:0-2406 GCF_982438285.1 Acetatifactor sp.
AGCTCCGCCAGCTGCTCCAAATGTCCTTTTTCTGCGTGAAACCGGGCCAGATAAACGTTTTCCTCCAGTTCTTCCAGCTGCTCCTTTGTAATGTGCTCCGTGGCCCATCTGGCACACAGGCCCTCCAAAAGAGAACGGATCATATAAATGTCCTTCACATCTTTTTGTGTGATACCCGTCACATAGGCTCCCTTGTTGGGAATAATCTGAATCAGGCCTTCCAGCTCCAGCTGCCTGAAAGCCTCTCTCACAGGCGTTCTGCTGACTCCCAGCTCTTCGCCTATGGCAACCTCCCGAAGCTCTTCATGCTCCTCATATTTTCCGTTGAGAATATCTTCCCTGAGCCGGTGAAATACCCGGCCCCGCAGGGAGTACTTGTCCGTTACCTCCTGCTTTACATCATATTTACTCACTTTTCATGCCTTTCCGATAAGCCTGTCTTTTTGGCTTATTCACCAATGGAGATATTTTTCTCCAGACATACGCGGTTTAAACAGGCTACGATCTCCTCGTCCGTAAGCACGGTCACCCGTCCTCCCGCATATTCCTCGTCCACCCATTTCTTGATCTCTTTTACCAGCTCACTGGTTTTATCCACCTGCTTGTCTCCTTTAAGCTTGTAATAAGTGTTGATCCAGTGGGCGATGCCTGCCAGACCCGAGGTGTTGGAGACGGCACACAGCACCGGACGGTTCAAAAACTTCTCTGTATCAAAAATATTGTAAATCTCTTCATTTTTCAACAATCCGTCCGCATGTATCCCCGCCCTGGTCACATTGAAATTCTTGCCTACAAAAGGAGTTCTGGGCGGAATCTGATATCCGATTTCCTTTTCATAGTATTCTGCCAGCTCGGTGATTACAGTGGTATTCATGCCGTTTAAATCTCCCTTCAGCTGGGCGTACTCAAACACCATGGCTTCCAGAGGGGTGTTCCCCGTCCTTTCACCGATGCCAAACAGCGACGTATTCACGCCTGAGCAGCCATACAGCCACGCCGTGGTGGAATTTGTCACCGCCTTATAGAAATCATTATGTCCATGCCATTCGATCAGCTCATGAGGCACGCCCGCATGGGTATGGATGGCGTAAATAATTCCCTGTACGCTTCTTGGAATCACCGCTCCTGGGAAATTCACGCCGTATCCCATGGTATCGCAGGCCCGTATTTTAATGGGAATCTGGTACTCCTCCATCAGCTTCATCAACTCCAGGCAAAAGGGCACCACATAGCCGTAAATATCCGCCCTTGTAATGTCCTCCAGATGACACCGGGGGCTGATTCCCTCCTCTAAGCACTCTCTGATCACACTCAGGTAATGGTCCATAGCCTGGCGTCTGGTCATCTTCAGCTTCAAAAAAATATGATAGTCAGAGCAGCTTACCAGGATACCCGTCTCCTTCATGCCAATCTCTTTTACCAGCTTAAAGTCCTCTCTATTTGCACGTATCCAGCTTGTGACCTCTGGATACCGGTAGCCTCTCTCCATACATTGATAAACCGCATCCCTGTCCTTTTTGCTGTACAGGAAAAATTCACTGGCCCGTATCATTCCGTTGGGTCCGCCCAGCTCATGCAGATAATCAAAAATCTTTACAATCTGCTCCGTGGTATAAGGCGCTCTGGACTGCTGTCCATCCCGAAAGGTGGTATCCGTAATCCAGATTTCCTTAGGCATATTGTGGGGAACGATCCTGTCGTTAAAAGGAATCTTTGGAACCTCGGAATAAGGAAACATATTGCGGAACACATTAGGCTTATCCACATCGTCTAATATGTACATATGCTCCTCAATCTGCAGCAGATTATTGTTCTGGTTCATGGTGACAGGACGGTCTTGAAATGTGTCATTCTCTCTCATAGGGCACTCCCATCTGCCTGTGCTCAGGCGTTCATTTATGTGCGGACGCACATGCACGCTTTTGTATTTATCAGCTTGCCTCGTATAATTGTATACAATCATACCAAGTGTGTCAATAGCTTTTTAGCAATCTTTTCACATGAACCATGCCCCATCCCTGCTTATTCCAGGGCTCTCCCAGGTCTGTGGCTGTCATGGTCAGCTTCTGCTTCAGCTCCTCATTGGTCATCTGGGGAAACTTCTGCAGCGCAAGGGCTGCAGCCCCGGCCACAATAGGAGTGGCCATGGAGGTTCCGCTTTTTGCGATATAAGCGTTTTTTATTTTTCCATGAACGCTCTGATACCCCATATTACAGGATACAATATCCGTACCAGGCGCCACCAGATCCGGCTTTCTGATGGAATCGGCCAGATTTCCCCTTCCCGAGTAGGTTTCACATCTCTTGGGATTGTCCCTGCAGTAAATCCCGTCATGGCATCCTACCGTAATCATCCTCCTGCTTCCCCCCACGGAAGAAATAGTGCCGTTTCCGGGACCCTTATTC
>NZ_CEWDFQ010000408.1:0-2404 GCF_982438285.1 Acetatifactor sp.
CCCATAAGCCTCGCGTTGACAATGCTGTGGGCGCATGCCCGCATGGCGATTCCCGTCCTGGAGCGATATACAAGCAGATACAAAAGCAACAAAAGCACCGCCGTAAGAATCATAATGATAATCTGGATATTCGTAATAGAGACGCTCCCCACCGTATAGCTTGTTACCTTTAATTCCGAAGGATAGGGATGGGTTTCGCTTCCCCATAATACCCTTGCAAAATTCTGAAGAAAAATATCCACCCCCAGGGCGCTGATCAATACAGACAATCCCCCTTTGGCATAGAGCGGGCGATACGCAGCCCGCTCTATCATAACGCCCACGCATGCCGTCAACACACAGCTGACCAATATGGATACATAAACCGGCAGACCCAGAGTTGTCGTCAGGCTTAAGCCTATAAAGCTTCCGATCATGAAAATATCGCCGTGCGCAAAATTTACGATTCTAAGTATGCTGTAGACCATGGAATATCCAAGCGCCACCAGCGCATATATCCCTCCTATGGTTATGCCGTTCACAATCTGCTGTATTAACACGTCTCTTCTCCTTTGCTGTAAATGCAATTACTCATATAATTCATATCTGCCGTCTTTGATCACCAATTTTAAAGGCTCCTTCACAACATCGCCATTCTCATCAAAGGTAATGTCTCCCGCAGCGCCGGGAAAATCCTTCATTGTGGAAAGATATGCTCTGACTGCTTCCCTGTCCGTGCAGCCGTTTTTCAAAGCCTCCAGCAGCACTCTCGTTGCGTCATAGGCCATTGCCGCATAGGTTCCAGGCTCTTTCCCATCATACAATTCCTCGTAGGCCGCAATAAAGCTCTGACAGATTTCTGCTGGATTTTCCAAATGGAAGGTGCCGATCAGCAAGAATCCCTCTCCCGCTTCCCCGGCAAGTTCGATCAGGGAAGGGGAAAACACTCCGTCCGTGGACATCATCTGAATGTCCAGCCCTACCGTATCCGCCTGCTTCAGCATCATGGCACATTCATTGTAAAGCCCACCCACAAAGATCATTTCTGCATCCGAATTTTTAATATTGGTCAAGATTGAAGTAAAGTCTTTGGTCTGTCCTGAAATGTAAGAGTCCTCTGACGTAATGACTGCTCCATACTCTAATGCAGCTTTCTTGAAGGATTCTGCATTGCCAAGACCATAATCAGAATTTTCATATACGATAGCACAGTTCTTATAGCCCAATTCATTTACCGCCCAGTCTGCAACCAGCGCACCCTGCATATCATCACTGTTGAGAACCCGGAAGGTATACTCGCCTGCATCCGTTACCGACGGTGCAGAGGAACCGTAAGCCACCTCCACAATTCCCGCCTTGTTATAGATAGGAGCTCCGGCCAAGGTACAGGAGCTGTTATAGTGCCCTACAACACCCAGTATTGAAGTATCCTCAGCCAGTTTATTTGCGACAGCCGCCGCCTCCTTAGGATCAGATTTATCATCATAATCTACCAGCTCCACCTGTTTTCCATCAATACCTCCCGCGTCATTTACCTCCTTCACTGCAAGCAAAGCCGCTTCTCTGCAGGCTATGCCGTCCTGTGAGCAGTCCCCTGTCAAGGGCCCCGCGAAACCTATTTTAAGCGTATCCTCTGCGGCTGAGTCCCCACACGCTGTTAATCCTGCCACTGCAAACGCCATACAAGCAAATAGTGTGATCCATTTTTTCTTCATACGTTCTCCTCTCCAACGAAAAAGACGCTTTGGGAGGGTATCTCCAAAACGTCTTCGTTTTCCTTTGTCATCTTCAGTTTTCAGCAAAACCTAATTGTTTTCCGAAAGCATTTCCCTTTGTTGGTGTTATCCTACACCCATTGCATTTTTGTGTCAACACGATTTCTTTTATTCACGACATTGTCGTTTTATAAACTATAATATCGTTTTGAAGGTGTATCCAAATGCTTTATCTTTCTCATCTGAACAATTCCTCATAGGTATAGGTTACTTCCTCCCTGCGCTTTTCCGCTTCCATACGCGCTTCCTCATACGCTTTTTCCAATTCTGCAAACTCCGCCTGGGGTATTCTGAAAAACCACATTCCGCCATAGGATGTGACATAAATGCCCCGGCTTTTCATTTCATCCGTCAGCGCTATTTCCCGGCTCTCATCCGCATACCTGGGCACCATAACCGCACAGAGAGTTTCCTCCTCATTAAAGGGAGTGAAAAAAAAGAATCCTTCCGCCTCTTCCTTCCCCTCTGCGTCCAGCTGATGAAAGCCATACCGCAGGCCAATGTGCATAAAGTCTACCCAAAAGATCTTCCTCTCCCCTCCCGGTGCAGCATCGCCTCCTTCAGAGTACCACAGGCGGAATTCGTCCGCTTCCCTGTCATAATCATACACATTCAAAAAATAATTGCCCAAAGTCCCCAAAATCCCAAGC
>NZ_CEWDFQ010000409.1:0-2400 GCF_982438285.1 Acetatifactor sp.
TGATGCTGTCAATGATCCTGCCGTTCTCATCGCAGAAAATGATATTGCTGTGCTTGCCCATGATCTCCACGATAAGGGTCTTTTTCCGCAGGTCACCAAGCTCGTCCAAGTGCTCCACCGAAATCTGCACGATGCGCTCCAGTCCAGGCTGGGAGATGTGGGTAATGCGTCCATTCTGCAGATGCTTGCGCAGAAGCATACAGAAATTAGGGGCGGTCAGGGGGCTTTGCTTGTTGCTGCGGGTCAGATAAATCAAGGGCAGGGAAGCGTCGGCTGAAATAAAAAGCCGTTTCTGCCCGTTTCCTGTTTTTATGGTAAGGAGAAGCTCGTCGGCCTCCGGCTGGGCAATCTTATACAGCCGTCCACCCAAAAGCTCCCGTTTCATTTCAGAAACTACGTTTGCTATAGTGATTCCGTCAAATGCCATGAAAGATTTCCTTTCTTTATATGATATGGAATTCCCAAGGGCTCTTCGGGCCTGGAAAACATTCTATAGTATAGCAGAAAATACACGGAAAAGAAAGTCCCTTACCCTTGACACTCAGGGTAACTTAATTTACAATAAAATGAAGTATGCGGCAGTACAATGCCGCTGCCTGGATTGGAGCGCTTATGATAAAAAGCATGACCGGCTTTGGCAGGTTTGAGACTGCAGGCAGGGACAGAAAGTTTACGGTAGAAATGAAATCCGTAAATCACCGTTATCTGGACGTAACCATCAAGATGCCGAAGAAGCTTAATTTTTTTGAAGCCGCTATTCGCAGCGAGCTGAAAAAATATATTTCCAGAGGAAAGGTAGATTTGTTCATCAGCTATGAGGACTTCTCGGGGAGCAGCGCAACCGTTTGCTATCACAGGGAGGTGGCTGAGGAATATTTAAGGTATCTGCGGCAGATGGCGCAGGATTTCGGGCTGGATGACGACATCAGAGTATCCACTTTGTCAAAATATCCCGAGGTTTTTACCATGGAGGAGCAGACCGAGGACGAGGAGGAGCTTTGGAAGGAACTGCAAAGGGCCATTGACGGCGCTGCCCAGATGTTTGTAAACGCCCGTGTGGAGGAAGGCGGGCGCCTGCGTCAGGATTTGTTAAAAAAGCTGGACGCTATGCAGGAGCTGGTGGATTTTGTTTCCAGGCGTTCTCCGCAGATCATAAGACAGTACCGCGAAAAGCTGGAGGAAAAGGTAAGGGAGCTTCTGGAGGATGTGTCTGTGGACGAGGACAGACTGCTCACGGAGGTGACTATTTTTGCGGACAAGGTGTGTGTGGACGAGGAGGTAGTGCGCCTGCGCAGCCACATTGAGACTACCAGAAACACTCTGCTGGAGGGCGGAAGCATTGGCCGGAAGCTGGATTTTATTGCACAGGAGATGAATAGAGAGGCCAATACCATACTATCAAAGGCCAACGATCTGGAGATTTCAAACTGCGCCATTGAGCTTAAGACAGAGATTGAAAAAATCCGGGAACAGATTCAGAATATAGAATAGAGGGGCTATGAACAGGCTAATTCATATCGGCTTTGGAAATATTGTAAATACGGAAAAAATCATTGCCATTGTAAGTCCTGATTCTGCGCCCATTAAGCGTCTGGTGCAGAAGGCCAGGGAGCTTGGAACGGCTGTGGACGCCACCCAGGGACGAAAGACAAAATCCGTACTGATTATGGAGGGCGGACAGCTTGTGCTTTCGGCGCTGCTGCCGGAAACCATTGCGGGCCGGGCCCAGTCTGGAGAGGACGAAGGGGAAGAGACATGACGGAAAAAGGGATTTTAATTGTAATTTCAGGATTTTCTGGGGCGGGCAAGGGAACCATTGTAAAAAAGCTTCTGCAGACTTATGACAATTATGCCCTTTCTGTCTCCATGACCACAAGACCGCCCAGAGATGGAGAGCGGGAGGGTGTGGAATACTTTTTTACAGACAAGGAGCATTTTGAGGCAGAAATTGAACGGTCAGGTCTGATAGAATATGCCATGTACTGCGGCAATTATTACGGAACGCCCAGGGCCTATGTAGAGGAACAGCTGAGGGCTGGAAAGGATGTAATCCTGGAGATTGAGATTCAGGGAGCCCTAAAGATAAAGGAGCAGTTTCCGGAGAGCCTTCTGGTCTTTGTGACGCCGCCAAACGCAAAGGAATTGGAGCGGCGCCTGGTGGGGAGAGGCACGGAAAGCCAGGAGGTCATTCAAAAAAGGCTGGCAAGGGCCAGCGAGGAGTCGGAGGGCATGGAGTCCTATGACTATATCGTAGTAAACGACGATCTGGAAAAATGTGTGGAGGAGTTAAACTGTCTGGTGGATGCGGCCCGCAGGGCGCCTGTCCGCAGACAGGGATTTATAAAAGAAATCAGAGACGAACTGAAAGGGTTCGCGAAAGGAGCAGAATAATGTTACATC
>NZ_CEWDFQ010000410.1:0-2380 GCF_982438285.1 Acetatifactor sp.
AAAATACAGAAAAAAAGAATGAGAAAGGAAAAAAAGAGATGACAAAGGTATTGACAGTGGAAGGCATGATGTGCGCACACTGCACAGGAAGGGTTCAGAAGGCTTTGGAGGCTGTAGAAGGTGTGAAAGAGGTATCCGTAAGCTTAGAGGATAAGACAGCAACAGTGCAGCTTGAAAAGGAGGTTTCAGACCAGGTCCTTACAGCGGCCGTGGCGGATGCCGGCTATGAGGTAACGGAGGTAAAAATAAGCTGAAGGGGCAACCATTAATATTTCTTTAAGATTTTTACCAGGGAATTGTGTACAGGATGCAGATATGCTAAGTTATGTGTATGCGGGCACATCTAAAATTTGCGTAAGATCAGCGTTTAAAGCGCGGAAATGAGGTACTTATGAAGAATAAGCTGTATTATCTTTTGTTTGTTGTCTACGCACTGGTGGTGGTTTTTATCCTGTATATCAACGGCGTGTTTTCCCAGGATACCTCCGGCCTTGTGAATTTGTTGATCAATGTGGGCTTCCTGGTAATCATCGGTATTTTATTTATCATATCCAGCGTCAGCTTTTCCAGGCTGAACCGCTGTACGGATGATCTGTGTGAAGCGGCGGACCAGCTGTATCAGGAGTATAAGGAAAAGGGGCAGAATCTCTGGGAGAGCTGCCGCGACAAAAAGGATTTGTTCCATGAGGAGAGATTGAAAACGGCCTTCTCAAAATATAAGGCAAGAATCAACAATTACCGCACCAAAAGGGGATATGCCGGAACCTGCGATCTGGAGGAGTATATCAACGAGGACCTTCTGGACGAGGCGGCCATGACCTATTACAATTCAGGCATAGCGGGGACCATGACGGGACTTGGCATTCTGGGAACCTTTCTGGGGCTTACCATGGGGCTTGGCTCCTTTGACGGCAATGATATTTTTACCATTTCCGATAATGTGGGGCCGCTGCTTTCTGGAATGAAGGTGGCCTTTCACACCTCGGTGTATGGTATTTTCTTTTCTCTGGTATTTAATTTTGTGTACCGCAGCATTATGTCTGACGCCTACGAAAAGCTGGAGCGCTTTCTGCAGGTATTTCGCCAGTGCGCCATGCCGCCGGAACTGCCGGCAGATGAAAGCGGCGCCGCCATGCTGGTGTATCAGGCGAATATGTCCCGCAGCATGAAGGAGATCGCCCAGCTTTTAAGGGGAAATGCCCTGGATCAGACAGCGGGTGTGGAGCGTATCGTCAAGGAATTTGTGGAACAGATGCAGTCTGCACTGGGAACGGATTTCGGGCGGTTTGGAAACACGATGAGAGCCACCCAGGAGGCCCAGCAGGCCTATGCGGATAACTGCAAAAATCTCATTGACGCCGCTACGGCGCTGGTGGAGGTCAACCGGAACGTACAGGAGACCCTGGTACAGATCATGAAGCGTCAGGAGGAATTTGCCCGGCAGCTAAATGCCCAGAAGGAAAAACTGGAGGATACCTGTGAGAGCATAAGTGATGAGGTGAGCAGCCAGCTTTACACCTTTACCCAGACAAGGAGCGCCTATGAAAAATAACAGGAAGAACAGAGAGGCTTTTGCGGAGCACAGCTTTTGGCAGTCCTATTCGGATATGATGGCCGCCCTTCTTTTGATCTTTATTTTGATTATCGCCATCACTCTGGCCATATATAAGCAGAAAACCTCCGACTTAGAGCAGACCAGGCTGGACTTAAGTGCAGCACAGGAACAGCTTGACGCGGCCCGGGCGGATCTGGAAAGCTCCCGGGCGGAGATCGAGCAGCAAAACCAAGAACTGGCCGCATCCTTAGCCCAGCTGGAACAGGCCTATGCCCAGGCGGCGCTGACACAGGAGGAGCTGGATCAGGCCTATCTGGAAATTGCAAATGCCCAGGCGGAGCTTTCTGCCACGAGGAGCGAGCTGCAGAATATTGTGGGAATCCGCACGGATTTGATCGGAGAGCTGCAGAATACCTTTGAGAATTCCAGCATGACGGTGGATGCTCAGACAGGGTCCATCACCTTCTCCGCGGACGTGCTCTTTCGGTATAACAGCGCTACGCTTACATCCCAGAGCCGCAGCACCCTGCGGGAGGTCATTCCCAAATACCTGGAGGTGCTTTTACAGGATCAGTACCGGGAATACATTGCGGAAATCATCATAGAGGGACATACGGATACGGACGGCGGATATCTGAGCAATATGGAGCTGTCCTACAACCGGGCCAGCGCAGTGGCCAGATTCTGTCTGGATGAGGAAAACGGGCTCAGCCAGGAAAAAATAGAGCAGCTGCAGGAGCTTTTGACCGTGAACGGGCGTTCCTACAGCGAGCCTGTCTACGAGACGGATGCGGCGGGAGCCCAGACCGGGGAAATAGATATGGC
>NZ_CEWDFQ010000411.1:0-2359 GCF_982438285.1 Acetatifactor sp.
CGGCTAGACCGCAAATGGGAGTAAACGCGATTGAAAAAGGCATGAAGGTTTTGGCCGCCATTGAAGAATACTCGAACGGTTTAAAGACACAGCTGCATGAGTTCCTGGATCCAGAAGTAATTACTCCTACGATGATTCGTGCCGGGATTCAAGACAATATGATTCCTGATATGTGCGAAATTGTTGTAGATATGAGAATGTTTCCAGGGAAAAACGCTGAAAGCGCAATTTCTCCGCTTTCCACATTACTTGACCAAATTGCCGCAGAAGATTCCAGTTTTTCTTACGATATTCAGATTATCCAGGAAGCTTTGGGGGGAGAGCTCTCTAAAACAGCCCCTTTGGTAGAGGCGGCTTCATTTGTATATCATGATGTCTTTTCCTGCCCCGCCAGTCTCAAAGGATTTGATGTTACCTGTGAACAATCGTACCTTCTTGGCGCAGGAATTCCTACAATTATTTTTGGGCCGGGAGATTGCGGCCTTGCGCACACCCCGGATGAAAATGTAGAGATCAAAGCGCTGCAAAATGCCTGTCAATATTTTTATAAACTGGCAAAATATTTACTGCGGCAATAAATGATACGGTGCATCTATAATGAAAGATGAACCAGAGAAGGAAAGATTTTTTTGAAAGGGGTTACCGATCAGGGCGGAATCATTGTAAGGCTTTGGCAGGTGCTGTTTATAAACATTTCTTTTGTGATTACATCTCTCCCCCTAGAAGTCTGGAAATGTTGGCGGCTGTCAGTTTCACTTTTTGAATCATTGTATCAAGCTCTTCGTGCATCCGAAAAGCAGGGCCGGCGATACTAACTGCGGCCAAAACAGAATGATCCATTCCAATAATGGGGGCGCCTACACAAATAAGGCCGGATTCTATTTCTTCATTATCCACTGCATACCCCAGTGTACGGGCCTTTACGAGTTCGCTGCGTAATTTTTCCGGCGAAGAAATTGTTTTTTCAGTAAACTGGTGCATGGATGTGAGAGACTGAAAGTAGGTATTGAGAAAATCTTCAGTTTTGTATGCCAGTATGATTTTTCCGCAACTGGTGGCATATGCGGGAACCCGTGTACCGATTCTTGTATTACACACAATAGACCGGAAAGTCTCAACTTTGTCCAGGTAAAAAATGTCTTGATCCAGCAATATGCTGAGGTTAATTGTCTCTTTTACGCATTTGGACAGCTTTTCTAATTCCGGCCTGGAAATGGTACGCAAGTCTGAATGACTCAGGATTGTGCTGGAAAGCAGCAATAAACGAGGCCCCACCCGATAACTTTTACGAATAGGATCCTGAACCAAGTATCCTCTTTCTGTCAGCGTGGAAATTTGCCGAAAAACTGTAGTCGTAGGCATGTGCAGATGATCCACAAGATTTTTTAATGTCCACTCCGTGGATGAATCCATAAAACATTCCAGAATTTCCAGCGCGCGAATAATGCTTGATACGTGCTCTTTTGCCATAGTTTACAACTCCCCTGTAAATCTGTACCGCGCATCATGCGCTTGACAAATTTTGAATCATTATATATCATGAAAAACAAAAAAGAAATATCCATTATAAAAAGCATCCGTTTGTGAATGCATTATTTTTTACGTATAATTCGGAATATAATTCCGCTATACGGAAATTATGGCGTTGAGGCAAAGACGACCCCTGAGCAATTGATTGTCCTTGTTTCGCAGAGAGCGTATCTCTTCCAAACTATATATTTTTGAGAAAGGGTGCATTGAGGTGTCTTTCGTATCTGAAAAAAGCAAGGGGATGCCCCGGTCTGTTATCCGGGAGATGTTTGCTATGCAGGCGGGATTGACAGACGTGGTTAGCTTTGCGCTGGGTGAGCCGGATTTTACCACCCCAAAGCATATTATTGACGCGACTGTAGAGTCCTTCCAGCGGGGAGAAACTCATTATACGCCGAACACAGGTATTCCCGCTTTGCGGAAAGCTGTGTCTGAGACGTATCAGCGCCGCGGTCTGACATATGCTCCGGAGGAGGTCCTCATTGGAGCAGGCGCTGTAAGTGTATTGAATTTGGCCTGCGGAGCGATTTTGGATCCTGGAGACGAAGTTCTGATTCCTGACCCCGGCTGGCCCAACTACCGGGGAATGATTCTTCAGGCCGGCGGTGTGCTGGTTCCGGTGAAGCTCCGGGAAGAAGACGGGTTCATGTATTCCCTGGACGCCCTGCAGGCAAAGATCACCCCAAAAACAAAGGCGATTGTAATCAATTCTCCTTCCAATCCCACGGGGGGAGTCGCCACTGAAGAGAATCTCCGGCAGATTGCAGAGTTTGTCCAAAAGCGGGACCTCTATGTTATTGCGGATGAGATCTACCATGAATTGCTGTGG
>NZ_CEWDFQ010000412.1:0-2355 GCF_982438285.1 Acetatifactor sp.
GAATTTCAGAATGTGTGGTTCCTGCGGCAAACGCCTTAGAGGGGGCGGTGATTCCGGGGATAGCGGTCCGGGGAGTCAGCCACATCAGGCAGCTTTTGGATTATCTGAAAGGTGCAGGCAGTGAGGAAGAAAAGGAACGGCTGCTGCCAAGAGCGCAGGTGGATTTAAAGGAAATCTTCCGGGAAAGGGCGGACGATGAGGAAGAGGACTTTGCGGAGGTGACAGGGCAGGAGACTGCAAAGCGGGCGGCTGAAATTGCGGCGGCCGGCTTCCATAACCTTTTGATGACGGGGCCCCCAGGAGCCGGAAAGTCTATGATTGCAAAAAGGCTTCCGGGAATCCTTCCTCCGCTTACGCTGGAGGAAAGCCTGGAGGCCACTGCCATCTCCAGCGTGGCGGGAACGCTTCCAGAGGGAAGCGCGCTTATCACAAAAAGACCTTTTCAGAGTCCCCATCATACCATTTCCCACACTGCCCTGATTGGCGGCAGCTTTCTTCCCAGACCGGGAATCATTTCTCAGGCCCATAGGGGTATTTTGTTTTTGGATGAACTGCCGGAGTTTCGCAGACAGGCTCTGGATGGTCTGCGTCAGCCGCTGGAGGAACGAAGGGTGCAGATCGCAAGAGTGGGAGGAAATCTCTCTTATCCCAGTAATTTTATGCTGGTCTGTGCCATGAATCCCTGTCCCTGTGGATATTATCCGGACAGAAACCGCTGTAAATGCACCCAATTCCAGGTAAACAAATACCTGGGAAGGATTTCGGGGCCTGTATTGGACCGGATGGACCTTTGTGTGGAGCTGCGTCAGGTGGAAATTGTAGGACTCCAGGCAAAGCAAAAGGGAGAGAGCAGCAGGGAGATCAGAAAACGGGTGATGAGGGCAAGAAAACGCCAGATGAAACGGTTTGCCGGAAGCGTCTGCCGGTTTAATGGGGATATTTCGGCGGCGGACATGGACAGGTATTGTCCTCTGGGAACTGCTGAAAAGAGGCTTATGGAGGAGCTTTACCGAAGCTTAAGGCTCAGCGCAAGGGCTTACCACAGAATTTTAAGGGTGGCAAGAACCATTGCGGATTTGGAGGAGAGGGAAGCAATCGAGGAACCACATATTTTAGAGGCTTCCTTTTTTTGCCCTGCAAAGGGCTGCTGGAGGGGATGGGAGGATGCAAATGAGGATTGAAAGGGAAGGAAAGGACGAGACGGAGCGGGCTTATATGCTTTGGCTGTGCAGCCTGCCCGGAATTGGAAACGTAAGAGGAGAAAGACTTTTGAACTTATGTGGAGGAAGTGCCCGGAATCTGTATCATGCTCCCGGAGAGCTTTGGAGTAAAGTGGTGGGAGAAAAAACCTATGAGAAAGCAAAGGAGTTTACAGAAGGGTGGAGGGTGCAGGAGGAGTATGAGAAGCTGCGGGAGAAGGGCATTGGATTTGTGTGTCTGTGTGAGGATACATACCCTGAGCGGCTTCGTAATATTCCAGACGCGCCTCTGGGGTTATTTTACCGGGGGAGTCTGCCAAAACAGGACGTCCCTTCCGCTGCGGTGATCGGAGCCAGGGATTGCTCTGAATATGGAAGCTATGTGGCTAGAGAGCTGGGACGGTTTCTGGGGGAGAGGGGTGTTAATGTGATCAGCGGAATGGCCCGGGGTATCGATGGTATCTGCCAGTCTGCGGCGCTGGAAAGCGGAGGAGCTTCCTTTGGGGTGTTAGGCTGCGGCGTGGATATCTGTTATCCCCGGGAGAATCACAGGCTGTATATACGGCTCTCCTCTCAGGGCGGCCTTCTTTCTTCTTATGCGCCGGGAACGAAGCCCAGACCGGGGAACTTCCCGCCGCGGAACAGAATTGTCAGCGGTCTGGCGGATGCGGTGGTTGTGGTTGAGGCCAGAAACAAAAGTGGTACGCTGATTACGGTGGACATGGCCTTGGAGCAGGGAAAAGAGGTCTATGTGGTTCCGGGCAGAATCACGGACAGATTAAGCGATGGCTGCAACAGTCTGCTGAGACAGGGAGCCCGGGTTTTTCTGTCCCCGGAGGACTTCTGGGAGGAGCTGTCGCGGGATTTTCACAGAAAAAATCCGAAATATGCGCTTCGGGAGAGGAGAGTGGAAGGGGAAAAGAAGGAGAGGGAGCTTGCGCCTGAACTTCAGCAGATTTGGGAGGCTTTGGATTTTACGCCCAGAACATTGGAGCAGATAAAGGACAGAATATCTTTTTCCAGCAGTGTGGGGAATCTTGGAGCCATGCTGATGGTTTTGTGTATGAAGGGATTTGCAAGCCAGGTAAGTCCCGGGTGTTTCTGTGCGGCAAAGCGCTGAAAGCAGTCCGCCCTTTTGAATTGTTTCTTTACAGGG
>NZ_CEWDFQ010000413.1:0-2339 GCF_982438285.1 Acetatifactor sp.
TCTATATGGTGTTTTATGGCATCTTTTCATCTCTGGTATTTTGGGCTGTGAAGGGATTCCATATCCAGGTCAGCACGTATTCTTTGGTGATGGCGGGGCTGATGGCATTGCTGTCCACAGGCTATACGTTAATTGGATTTCTTCTGATGAAGGAAGAAAAGATGACGCTGTACACTCTGTTTCTCATGACAGGGGGGATGACAGTTCCTTATTTGTGGGGCCTTTTCCGACTGGACGAATCCTTTTCGTATGCGCGCACGGCTGGACTTATAATGATTGCGGCAGCTATTTATCTGTCAAATTCCGGAAAGGGAATGCAGAAGGAAGGCAGGAAGCCTACGTTTCTTTGCGGCGCTGTATTCTTATTGAACGGTCTGGTAAGCGTAATTTCCAAGGAGCATCAGATCAGCGCTGCGGCGGTGCCGTCAACTGATTTTATTTTGCTCAGCAATCTGGCAAGAATTGTTTTCTGCCTGCCGCTTCTTGGGATTGCTGGAAAGAAAGGCGCCGGATATCCGGCGCTTTCTTTTCGGGTAATATGGCTGGTTTTGCTGTCAACGCTTCTGGGAAGCGTTTCTTACTGGCTTCAGCTGATCCGGGCAAAAAGCCTGCCCGCCACTGTATTGTATCCAATTGTGACCGGGGGAACCATCGTTTTTGGCGCATTGTTCGGACAATGCTTTTTCAAGGAAAAGCTGACGCGGCGGATGCGCATGGCATTGCTGCTTTGCTGTATCGGCACATGCCTGTTTTTGTAATGTGCCTGCAAAGCGGCTTGAAACAGGATGGAGGCGTATTTGTCTGAGGATGGGAGGGATGGGATGAAAAAAATAGAGTATTTTGATGAAAATTTCAAGACAGGCAAATCCCCAGAAAAAGCAGGGATAAAGTATTACAATGTCTTGGAAAAGCCCTTTTGCATCTATGGGATTTCAATGGAAAATGGGAAATTCCGAAGGCTTCCTGAGAAGGTGGCAGTAAGGATAAGCGAGGGAGTCGCTGCACTTCATGCGAATACGGCAGGCGGGCGTGTGCGCTTTTGCACAAACAGTGCTTATATCGCGATTTCTGCAAAAATGGATTTCATTACAAGGACGCCGATTTTTTCTTTGCTGGGCTCTGCGGGATTCGACCTGTACAGCAGGGAAGGCAACCGGGAAAAATACGAGGGGAGCTTTGTGCCGCCTATGGATATGACAGAGGGCTATGAGAGCTTCATAGAGCTTGAGGGATCAAAAAGCAGAGAATTTACAATTCATTTTCCCTTGTACAGCGCTGTACGGGAATTATATATCGGACTGGATGAAAGAGCAAGGCTCTCTGAGGCCAGGCCCTATCGCTATCAGACGCCAATCGTGTACTATGGCTCTTCGATTACCCAGGGAGGATGCGCATCCCGGCCGGGATTGACGTACCAAAGCATTTTATCCCGGCGCTTTAACTGTGATTATCTTAATCTGGGCTTCTCCGGAAGTGCAAGAGGGGAGGAGCGCATGGCAGATTATATTAAAACGCTGAATATGTCGTTGTTTGTCTATGATTATGATCACAATGCTCCTTCTCCTGCGGATTTGCAGAATACGCACAAAAGAATGTTCCAGACAGTCCGAAGGGCCAGGCCGCAAACCCCTGTTATTATCCTGTCAAGGCCCCGGTATACACTGCGTTCAGATGAGAAGGAGCGACTTGCCATAATAGAGAGGACCTTTCAAGATGCAAAGGCTGCAGGAGATAAGAACGTATTTTTGCTGACCGGAAGGGAATTAATGAACGCTTGCAAGGAAGAGGGAACCGTGGACGGCGTCCATCCAAATGATCTGGGCTTTCGTTCCATGGCGAGAGCGCTGGGAAACGTGATAAAGAAAAACCGTCTGCTGGATGAGGTATCCCATTGATATGGAATTTCGGAACTCCTTTTTGCATTCTTATTTTGTCTGGCTGCAGTGAACAGGAGATGAGAATTTACGAGCACGAGGATGAAGAGTTAACTTGAATAGTGAAAAAAGATATTAAGCCATGATTTGACTTGTGCCTTAGTATCTGTTTTTATTATCGCCCGATTGACTTTTCACTTTTTGCCATATACTATAAGAGCAGAATAAATAGAGGACGGAGCAGAGATGATAACGGCGTCACCGGGAGAAGCTGTGGATAGCAGAATAAGGAGAAGATGCACGGAACAAAAATCTGTGGGTCTGCATATTTCGATGTTTAGAAAAGTAAGCAGTATATTTGATAAATATGTTCCGCTTTTGAAGGAAGCAGAAATAACAGATAAATTTATTGAAAAATTATGAAGGCGATGAAGACAGCATGGGATTACGGCAGAGGTGCACAAG
>NZ_CEWDFQ010000414.1:0-2337 GCF_982438285.1 Acetatifactor sp.
GTATATGGGGAAAAAGGACAGGGAAATGGTAGGCAGGGCCTCCAACCAGCTTTTCTTAGCGGTAGGCGGCGTGGCCCTGGTGTTTATGGCGATTGCTCTGGCAGGCAACCAATTTCTGCTGAACCTGATCTACGGGGGCATAGAGGCCGACGTGATGGAGGCGGCAAGAATTTATTTTTACATAACTGCCGTGTCCTATCCCTTTTTGGGCATTTATAATGGCGGGGCGGCTTTGTTTCGGGCTGTGGGAAACGCCAAGGTATCCATGCAGACTGCCATTGTAGCCAATGTGATCAATGTGGCAGGGAACGCTCTTTTGATTTATGGCTTTCAAATGGGAGTGGCGGGGGCGGCTGTTTCCACACTGGCAGCCCGGGTGGTGTGCGCGGTGGTGATTTTTGTTCTGCTGCAGAGAAATAAGGAGATCCCTTTAAGCAAAAGCTGGCGCCCGGACTGGAAGATATTTCAGAAGATTTTATACATCGGGGTGCCAAACGGCGTGGAAAACAGCATATTTCAGATCGGAAAGCTGCTATTGAGCAGCCTGATTGCAAGCTTTGGCACTGCGGCTATCACTGCAAACGCCATTGTGGGCAATGTGGGGAATTTTCAGCTGATTCCTGGAAATGCCATAGGTATGGCAATGATCACTGTGATTGGACAGTGTGTTGGAGCGGGAGATGTAAAGCAGGCGGAATATTATAACAGAAAACTGATAAAGACGGCGTATCTTTATATGATCGTTCTGGGGATGGGGCTGATTGTTCTTGCCCGCCCTATCTGCAGCCTCTATCAGCTCAGCCCGGCCACAACAAAGCTGACTGTTGAAATTCTTTTATATCATTGTATCTGCTGTATGCTGGTGCATCCTCTGGCCTTTGCACAGGCAAATTCCCTGAGGGCGGCGGGAGATGTAAAATTTACCATGCTGGTTTCGATCACCTCCATGTGGACCTGCAGGATTGTGCTGGCTTACCTGATTGCAGCGTATATGGGGCTTGGCGTTCTGGGAGTCTGGATTGCCATGACCATTGACTGGTGTGTGCGGGCGTTCTTTTTTACCACTAGGATACGGTCCGGAAAATGGGTGGCTCATATGAATGTGATCACCAACGGATAGAAGCCTTGTGGCGCGCCATGATTAAAAAATTGAAAAAAGTAATTGACAAATACCCTGTGGGGGTATATCCTTTTGGTAAAAGGAATACCCTTATGGGGTATTTCAAAATAGGTAATTATGAAACTCGCTCACTGGTGTCAGCAACTGGACATAATAACCAAAATAAGGGTGACCAGCTACTGCTTCGGAACCCGTTTTTGGTTATTATGACCAGGTTCGTGACTTTGCAGCGAGTTTCGCAAACGCCTAATTTCGAAAAACAGAAAGGATAGGAACCGGGTGGAAGGAAAAAATAAAACGGAAGAGTGCTGTTGTCATCACAAGACAACGCCAAGGCAGGAGAAGGAGCTGAAACAGCTGAAAAATCGGCTGAACCGCATGATCGGGCAGCTAAACGGCATCAGCAAGATGCTTGACGACAACCGCTACTGCGGGGACATCCTGACCCAGGTGGCGGCTGTGGAAAGCGCCCTTCAGGCATTTGGCTATCTGGTGTTGAAGGAGCACATGGAAACCTGTGTGGTGGAAGAGATTAAAAAGGATAATGTAAAGATTGTGGATGAAGCCGTTGAGCTGATCAAAAAGCTGAAGTGATCAAGGACTTAGGAGGTGTATCGTGTGAAGGAAAGATATCATATTTCAGGCATGACCTGTTCCGCCTGCTCCTCTCATGTGGAGAAGAGCGTAAACAAGGTGGCGGGAGTGGAGCATGCTTCCGTGAACCTTCTGACGGAGACGATGGATGTGACCTATGACGAACAGGTTATTGGAAGGCCGGATATTATAGGAGCTGTGGAAAAGGCGGGGTACGGCGCCTCTCCCATGGAGCAGGGAGAGGCCGGCGGAGGCGGCCAGGCCGCTGGGACTTTTAAAACCCGGGAAAGCTCTGCAGGAGGCCGGGAAGGACTTAAGGAACAGGCAAAGGAGCAGGACCGGGCCATGAAATGGAGGCTTGGCATCTCTATCGGCTTTTTGATTCCTCTTATGTATGTGGCCATGTTCCACATGTATCAGGATTGGTTTGGGATTCCGGTTCCGGGCTTTGTGATGAATGCCTTTCACGGAAATGCCAATGCCATGAATTTTGCGCTGACGCAGTTTCTGCTTCTGCTGCCTATCTTGTACATGAACCGGAAATTTTTTACGGTGGGCTTTAAGACACTTTTTCATTTAAGCCCCAATATGGACCTGTCTCTTATACACATCTCCGAGCCCAC
>NZ_CEWDFQ010000415.1:0-2316 GCF_982438285.1 Acetatifactor sp.
CTACAACGAAGCGCTTGTGACCTATGGCTGCGAAGTCATGCGGCGGCGTGCGGGGTATCTGGACCACCTGGCCCCGGCGGCAGCGGCGAACTACCGTGATATTTCCAGCGGGGCAGAAAAGTTGGAGATCCAATACTGCCCCTGCTGCGATCCGGGCAGCCCGGAAGCGCTGGCGGCCAAGCTGCGCGAGGTGAAAAACACCGAGCTGCGGGCAGGCTTTTGCCTGACGGGGCCCCACCGCGAGGACCTGGAAATTTTAATTGACGGCCAGCCGGGAAAAATTTATGGCAGCCAGGGCCAGCAGCGCAGTGCGGTGCTGAGCATGAAGCTGGCGGAAGCCAGCGTGGCGGGCGAGGTGCTGGGCGAACATCCGGTGATGCTGCTGGATGATGTGCTCAGTGAATTGGATGACGCACGCCAGACGTATCTATTGACCCGCATTGAGGACAAGCAGACATTTGTGACCACCTGCGATTCCGCCGCCTTTGCCCGAACCAACGGCAAGCTGGTCTTTGTGGACCACGGAACCGTGCGGGAGGGTTGAGGTTTTGCTTTACGGGGGATTTTGTTCCCTTTTTTGAAAAAAAGAGAACCGGAAAAAACTTTTAATCATCTTTATAATAATAGAAAAAATAGCTGACTTTCTTTTTAAACCCGGCGTTTTTTAACGCCTCCCGCTCTTCCTTAAACTCATCCATCACTGCCATAAGCGGCACCTGCCTTTCTGCTGCGGCGTAAGCCGCTTACGTCCCTTGTAGTATCTTTTCTTATCATAAGTGCTGGGCGGCGGATTGTCAATGAAGGGCTTCTAAGAGGATTCTAAAAAAAGGATAAAAATTGCGGATAGGGGGAAAGTTGCCTTGCAACTTGAAGCAGGATGTTATATCATGAAGCTATAACATTTTGAAAAGGATAGGACAAGATTATGAGCGATACCTATGTAGAATGCCTGATCAAGGCAAAACAATCCACGCTGGCCAAATTCTTCAAGATACTGCTGATCATGCTGACAGTGGTATTCGGTCTGGCCATGTTTATTTTTATGCCGGCTATGCTGCTTGCGCTTGCATGCGGCATTGGCGCGTATTTTGTAAATCTTTACACAGATCTGGAGTATGAATATCTGTATCTGGACAAGGAGCTTACTGTGGACAAGGTGATGGCAAAAGCCAAGAGAAAGAGAGTTGCCACCTACAGTATTGACAGACTGGAAATTCTGGCCCCCATAAAATCCTATCATCTGGACAATTACAAAAACCGCAATGTGAAGGTGAAGGATTACAGCATCGGTGAGGAGCTGCAGCCAGATCTGCGCTATGTCATGTATTATGAAGGCGGGGAAAAGGTGCTGTTAAGTCCCTCTCCCGAGCTGGTGAAGGTGATAAAAACGGTTGCGCCCAGGAAGGTGTTTATGGATTAATTCTGGAACAGCTCAGTCCGCACCCCATTCCAAAAGTCTTAAATTTTTATAAACATATGTGTTGACAGTGAAAATAATCTTTGATACACTCATTTGAAAATTAAGAAAATACAGGAGGACAGAAAATGGGACAGATTATTGGCGAAGGCATTACCTTTGACGATGTGCTGCTGGTGCCTGCGTATTCACAGGTGATACCCAATCAGGTGGATTTGACCACCTGGCTGACGAAAAAGATTAAGCTGAACATTCCGATGATGAGCGCGGGAATGGACACGGTGACCGAACACCGCATGGCTATTGCCATGGCGAGACAGGGAGGCGTTGGTATTATTCACAAGAATATGTCCATTGAGGCGCAGGCCGAGGAAGTGGACAAGGTAAAGCGTTCTGAAAACGGAGTCATCACTGATCCATTTTCTCTGACCCCTGAACATACACTGGCGGATGCTGATGAGCTGATGGGGAAATTCCGCATTTCCGGTGTTCCCATTACCGAGGGACGAAGGCTTGTAGGCATTATCACAAATCGAGACTTAAAATTCGAAACAGACTTCACAAAGAAAATCAAAGAGTCCATGACAAGCGAGGGGCTGATCACTGCCCAGGAGGGAATTACGCTGGAGGAGGCAAAAAAGATCCTGGCAAAGGCCAGGAAGGAAAAGCTTCCTATAGTGGACAAGGACTTCAATCTAAAAGGACTCATCACCATAAAAGATATCGAAAAAACAATCAAATATCCGCTGGCCGCAAAGGACAGCCAGGGGCGTCTGCTCTGTGGAGCCGGAGTGGGAATCACAGCCAATGTGCTGGACCGGGTGGCTGCGTTGGTGGATGCCAAGGTGGACGTGGTGGTATTGGATTCCGCCCACGGTCATTCTCAGAACGTATTAAAC
>NZ_CEWDFQ010000416.1:0-2313 GCF_982438285.1 Acetatifactor sp.
AAAGCTATGGCGCGGAGGTGGTGCTTTGGGGTGATGTTTACGATGAAGCCTGCGCCAAGGCCTATGAGCTTGCCAAGGAGCACGGCTATACCTTTATTCATCCCTTTGATGATCTGACGGTGGCCACAGGACAGGGAACCATCGCCATGGAGATCGTGAAGGAGCTTCCGCTGGTGGATTATATTCTGGTTCCTGTGGGAGGGGGCGGCCTGGCCACAGGTGTGTCAACCCTGGCCAAGCTGTTAAATCCCAAGATACAGGTGATCGGCGTGGAGCCTGCGGGGGCAAACTGCCTGCAGGTGTCTATAAGGGAGGGCAAGGTGACCACCCTTCCCGGGGTGAATACCATTGCGGACGGCACTGCGGTAAAAACGCCGGGAAGCAAGCTGTTCCCCTACCTGCAGAAAAATCTGGACGATATTATCGCCGTGGAGGACGAGGAGCTGGTGGTAGCGTTCCTTGATATGGTGGAAAACCATAAGATGATCGTGGAAAATTCGGGACTTCTCTCAGTGGCCGCTTTGAAGCATCTGAAGGTAAAGGATAAAAAGGTGGTTTCCATTTTAAGCGGCGGAAACATGGATGTGATCACCATGTCCTCCGTGGTACAGCAGGGCCTTATCATAAGGGACAGGATATTTACTGTCTCCGTTCTGCTTCCGGACAAGCCGGGAGAGCTGTACCGGGTATCGGGGATTATCGCGGGCGTAAACGGCAACGTGATCAAACTGGAGCACAATCAGTTTGTATCCATCAACAGAAGCGCCGCCGTGGAGCTGCGCATCACCATGGAGGCCTTTGGAACGGAGCACAAGCATCAGATCATTGACGCCCTGGAAAAGGAAGGGTATAAACCAAGACAGGTGCGCACTAATATCTGACATTTTTCTTTGAACAAAAACGTTACATTGTCAAAAACCGCATATACTATATATGCGGTTTTTTGGGTATCCGGCAGCAAAAAGGAGGAGAAAATGGAGTTTCAGGAGAAAAAGACCATAAAGGGAAGAATGCTTGACTATCTTATTATTACGGCAGCTTCTTTTATTTACGCACTGGCTGTGAGCCTGTTTTTGGACCCCAATTCTCTGGCCCCCGGAGGGATCACAGGCATCGCAATTATTTTAAACAGGCTTACGGGACTGGAAACGGGCACCTGGATTATGATGGTCAATATTCCCATACTGCTGTTAGGGATCTGGAAGTTTGGACTGCGGCTGATTCTGTCAACCATGTACTGCACGATTCTCTCATCCTTTTTTACCAATCTGCTTGCCCCTGCGGGGCCGGCCACTTCAGACCCGCTTCTGGCGGCTTTGGCGGGGAGCGCACTGATGGCCCTTGGCATGGGGCTTGTGTTTAAGGCCGGGGCAACCACGGGGGGAACGGACATTGTCATCAAGGTTCTGCGCAGAAAATTCCCTTATCTGAAAACGGGCTTTTTGTTTCTTATGACCGATATTATGATTGTGACCGTATCGGCCTTTGTATTCCGGGATATTGACAAGGCACTGTATGCGGGTCTTGTGGTCTTTACCACATCCCTTATTCTGGATGTGGTTTTGTACGGAAGAGACGGCGCAAAGCTTATTTATATTATCAGTGACCGGTCGGAGCCTATCACCAGACGGCTTCTGGAGGAGCTGGATATCGGCGTTACCCATGTAAAGGGCAGCGGCGCCTACAGCGGACGGGAAAAAAGCGTCATTTTATGCGCCATCAAAAAGCAGATGGCATATAAGGCGGAAGCCATTGTGAAGGAGGAGGACCCGCTGGCCTTTATGATTGTGACCAGCGCAACGGAAATCTATGGGGAGGGCTATAAGAGCTATTTTAGTGAGAAGCTGTAAAGAAAAAATACTTGACACCCGGGGAGAAGTATAGTATCCTATGCAAGGTGGTTGACACATGGAGAAAATTTTTGAGCAGGTGCTTTTGTACGATTTCTACGGGGAGCTTTTGACGCCTCATCAACGGAATATCTATGAGGACGCAGTGTGCAACGATATGTCGCTGGGAGAGCTTGCAAAGGAGCATGGCATCAGCAGACAAGGAGTCCACGATTTGATAAAGCGCTGCGATAAGATACTGCAGGATTATGAGAGCAAGCTGCATCTGGTTGCACGTTTTGGGACGGTAAGGGAAAAAATCGGCGAAATCGAACAACTGACCCGGCTGAATCAGACAGGCCAAATGGAGACCATATCCGGCGAAGAATCTAAGCTGCAGGAGAGAATGGAGCGTATCAGGAGTCTTTCACGGGAGATTTTGAAGGAATTATAAGAGCTGTCAATGATAAGGAGCGATCTATGG
>NZ_CEWDFQ010000417.1:0-2306 GCF_982438285.1 Acetatifactor sp.
GGTTTGCAAGCAAAACCATTCCGATAACGCCGCCCTCCGTGATTTGCGTCTGCTGGTGAATATTATGAATTCCAAAGGTTGCGATGGCTGCCCCCAGTAAAATTACAATAAGCTTTCTGATTCTTTCTTTCCACATATATTTTCCTCCGTTTCTTTACTGCCATGATAAACTCTGGTACAATACCAATGTCAATACCCTAAATATTTCAGGTGCATTATGAAAGAATATTACAAAATCAATGAAATTTCAAAATTATATGGAATTGGCGCCGATTCCCTTCGTTATTATGAAAAGCTTGGCGTCATAAAGCCCAAAAGAGATCAGAATGGTTACCGGCTCTATGGCCTGAAGGATATGTATAAGCTGAATCTCATCCGAGATCTGCGCAGTCTTGATTTTTCTATGAGCCAGATCAGGGAATATCTGGAGAAGCAAAGCATTGGCAACACCCTTTCTTTGCTAGAGCAGGAGCAGAAGCTGGTACGCCTTACCATGGAAGAGCTTAAAGAAAAGGAACGCTGTCTGCAAAAGCGCCTGGCGGGCCTGCATGAGGCCCTTTCTGTAAAGCCAGACATCATGGAGATCATTCACATTCCCCGAAGGAGATGCGTTCAGATAACGGAGCACATCACCCGGGACGAGGAAATGGACTTTGTGATGAAAAAGCTCCACCGCAGACATGAGGATAAAATAAAGGATTTTGGAAATCAGACCGTGGGAGCCCGCTTTGACATGGAAAGACTGCGTCAGGGGGATTCCAACGTATATGATTCCGTGTTTTTTGTGCTGGAGGAGGACGCCAGTCTCTATGATTTTGAGCTGCCGGCGGGAAATTATCTTTCCTATTTTTACCAAGGCGGCTATCTGCAAAACGGCAGGCGCGTAAAAGAGGCCCTTTCCTGGCTGGAGGAAAAGGGCCGGTATGCTTCAGGCGCTGCCTTTGAGCTGTATGTGATCGATAACCGGGACACCTCGCTGGAAGAGGAATTTCTCACCGAGATTCAGATTCCCGTTTCCGCAGCATCCTCTCGTGCATCAAAACCATAAGAATCAGAATCACAGCCAGATAAACCGGAAACAGGGAAACACTGATATGGTTTGCCACAAGGCCAAACACGGAGGGCATGAAGCAGGTTCCCACATAGGCGGACGCCATCTGCACACCGATCAGCGCCTGGGAGGAATCCGCACCGAAATGCGCCGGGGTAGAGTGAATAATACAAGGGTAGACAGGCGCGCAGCCAAGCCCTACCACAGCAAGCCCCGCAAAAGCCGTAATCTCTCCAAAGGGCAGTAGCAGCGCCAATATTCCCATAAAAATCAAAGCCTGGCCAAGCCGGATCATCTGCGTATCCTTAAGCTTCATGGTAAGAAAGCCGCTGGCCGCTCTCCCAATAGTGATTCCCAGAAAGAAAAGTCCTGCATAGCCCGCCGCCTGCTGGCCGGATAAGCCCGTATGCAGCGCAAGGTAGCTGCCCGCCCACAGGCCCACAGTCTGCTCCAGGGCGCAGTAGCAAAAGAAGGTGACCATAATCTCCTTTGCCCCGGGTATACCCAAAATCTTTTTTAAGGAAAGGATCTCTCCTTCACCGGCAGACGCCTCTGTGCCTGCATCCAATTCTGCGCCGCCGTCTGTCCCTGCACTGTCCTCCCTCTGAGAGGATGTGGTATTTTTCTTCCAGAGAGGAAGGCTCAACAGCAGCACCACTGTCAGGGCGATCTGTATCAGGCTGATATAGCGGTAGCCCATGTTCCATGTCTGTCCCCTTGTCAGGGCAAAGCTCATGATAGAAGGACCTAAGGATGCGCCCACTCCCCACATACAGTGAAGCCAGCTCATATGGCGGCTGGCATAGTGAAGCGCCACATAGTTGTTTAAGGAAGCATCCACTCCCCCCGCTCCCAGACCGTAGGGAACCGCCCACAGACACAAAGCCCAAAAGGAGTGGCTCATGGAAAAGCCAAACAGTGCTGCCGCCGTCATGGCCACGCTTACCGTGGTCACTTTTCCTGTGCCGAATTTTCTGGTAAGCCTGTCGCTCAGCAGACTTGACACGATGGTGCCGGCCGCAATGATCATGGAGATCACTCCCGCATAGGACACCGGAACCTGAAATTCCTGATACATGGACGGCCAGGCGGAGCCCAAAAGGGAATCCGGCAGGCCCAGACTGATAAAGGCAAGATAAATAATCGCTAAAAGCAGATGAAACATACTTTTTTATTCCTCCATTATAATTATGCTTTACAAATGAACTTATTTTCGCCGCCGTCCCTGAAAGGCTGGACGCCGACTGTTTTAAAC
>NZ_CEWDFQ010000418.1:0-2298 GCF_982438285.1 Acetatifactor sp.
AAGCAGAACGCTCACTCTATCCAGAGCCATTTGTGAAAATAGTTATTTTTCTTTTGAAGGAATGGTATTATAATACTTTTGGGACACTAAGAAAAAATATGCCCCAAGGTAACAGCATTTGGAATTTGTCTGCAAATTAACAGGAGGTAGGAAAATGAAAATTTTGTTTTATGACACCAAAAGCTATGACAGGGATTCCTTTGACGCAGCTTTGAACAAAGCAGAGAATAACCATATTGAAATCGAATATATCAAATCTGATTTAGACCCGAGAACCGCCGCCCTTGCGGAGGGGTGCGATGCAGTCTGCGCCTTTGTAAGCTCTGATGTGGGCGCTAAAACCTTAGAAATTCTTCATGAAAAAAAGGTGGGGCTGGTGCTCATGCGCTGTGCAGGCTTCAACAACGTGGATTTGGAGAAGGCAGAAGAATACGGTATCCGCGTTATGCGGGTTCCCGGCTATTCCCCCGAGGCCGTGGCAGAGCATGCCATCGCTTTGGCACTGGCATGCAACAGACGCCTTTATAAGGCTTACAATAAGGTACGGGAAAACGACTTCAGCCTAAGCGGCCTGATGGGCTTTAATTTTTATGAAAAGACCGCCGGCATCATCGGCACCGGAAAAATCGGAGCGGCTATGTGCCGTATCTGCCGGGGCTTCGGTATGCGGGTGATCGCCTATGACGTATATGAGAATCCTGCCTTGAAGGATTTTGTGGAATATGTGTCCCTGGATGAGCTGCTGGCGCAAAGCGATCTTATTTCCCTCCACTGTCCTTTGATGGATTCCACTTATCACATGATAAATATTGATACCATCAAAAAAATGAAGGACGGCGTCATTTTGGTGAACACCTCCAGGGGCGCCCTGGTAAAAACCGACGACCTCATCGAAGGTATCCGCATGCATAAATTTGCGGGAGTCGGGCTGGATGTATACGAGGAAGAGACCCCAAATGTTTTTGAGGACCGCTCCGATGAAATCCTGGAGCATTCCACCACGGCCAGGCTGCTTTCCTTCCCCAATGTAATGATCACCTCCCATCAGGGATTTTTCACAAAGGAGGCGCTTAGTGCCATCGCAGAGACCACTCTGCAGAATGCAAGGGATTATCTGAGCGGACAGCCCAGCCAGAATGTCGTAAAATAGGCGGTGTGCTCAATGCTTTTTTAAGAGCCGGCACCCCATTCTTGACGCCATGCCGGCATGGGGTGAGGCTTACAAAATCCCAGAACAGTTAAAAATAACGGGGCAGATTTCAAGCGTCTGTCCCGTTATCTACTACATATCATTGCAGGCCGTTTTTCAATCTAAATGGAAAACCGGCTTCAAATCAATGCTCACCGGGCTGTTGTCCGGATTGGTCTCCATAATATCCGCCATAAAATCCCACCATTTGCGGTTTATGGCGGTGTCCGCTCCCTTGGCCCAAAGCTCTTCATCCTCGATCTCGATATAGCCAAACAAGGTCAAGGTCTCCTGGTCCAGAAAGATACTGTAATTTTTGCCCCCATGCTCATGGATCATATCCTGCATTTCCGGCCAGAGCTCATTATGCCTCTTCTCATATTCCGCTTCCTTGCCGGGATATAGCTTCATTTTAAAGCCCTTTATCATAGCTGTCGCCTCCTGTGTCTCTTTTTAGCTACTTCTATTTTATCATGGATTCTGAGAAACACAACCAGTATCTTTCCTCCGGGAACAGCTTCTAAACAGCAGGAGCAGCAAAGCAACGGACAATGCGCCCGCCACTGCAGTAATCAAAACGCCCGCTGCCGGCGTTCCCCCTATAGGAAGATAAGGAAGCACCACCCCTCCTAAATTAAACATTATATGTAACACCACTGCCGCAAGGACGGAGCGTGTTTTCCATGCCACTGCGCAAAACAAAAGCCCCAGCAAGAAGGCATATGCCATCCACAGGATCTGTCCGTGCACTAAGCCGAAGGCCGCTGAGCTGACTGCTGCAGCTGCAGCCACAGGCACCGCTTTTCTCATTCGGGAAAAAATCATGCCCCGGAAAATCACCTCTTCTGCCACGGGAGCCGCCACGATCTGCGCCACAACCGTCAAAAGCGTCGTGCTTCCAAAAACCCCTGTGACCTCCTGCATATAATCCGCAAGCATCCACTCCGGCAAAAGCCCCAGTCCAAAGGAGACAAATACATTCAAAGAAAGTCCCAGCAAGAGCAGAAGAGGAAGAATACGCAGGGGAAATGCCGAAAGATTGGCCTCCACAGCAAGCTTTTTTTTACGGATCAAAAAGAACAGCCAAAGGAACAGCACCGTCAAACCAT
>NZ_CEWDFQ010000419.1:0-2286 GCF_982438285.1 Acetatifactor sp.
ATCAAGCACAATATCCAGTTTAGGATTCTGCGCGCAGGCTGACGTCACAAAGGGCTGGGGCAGCAGGCCGATGGCGTCGGGGTTTTCCGCAAGCACCGCAGCCACCTCCGCAGCCTCGGACTTATACTCCAGTACACAGTCCTGAGTGGTCATTTGATTGGCATTTAGAAGATACTGCAAGGCATAATCCGGCGTGGTGCCTTTGCCCGTCAGATAGATGGTTCTGCCTTTCAGATCGGCAATGCTCTCCACAGAATCATCCCCGGACACCACATAGAGCACACCCAGTGTGTTAATATCTATCACACAGACATTGCCCTCTGTTCTTTGATACAGCACGCTGGCCACATTGGCCGGAACCAGTGCGATATCCAGCTCGCCCTTGACCATCAGAGGCAGCAGCTCATCCGCCGACGCCGCCATCTGAAACGCATAATTGTTTTGTGCTTCCCCATTCTCTGCCTTCTCCATCAAAAAGAGAAGTCCCATGGAAGTGGGCCCTTTCAGGGACCCCACACGCACCGTCTCCTCTTCCTGCGCAGATGGATTTTTGCTTCCTGCACAGCCTGTAAAAAGCCCGGCGGCCGCAAGCAGGGCAAGGCCCAGCATCCATATTTTGTTTCCTTTTTTGTTTCTTTTTGTTTTTGCTTCATTCCTTTTCATTGTAGTTCTTCCCTTCTTTTGATCTGACAGTTCATCCATTTTTCTCCATTCCGGAGCATTCAATCTTGACCAACAAAAAAGAGCCTTCTCGCGCAGAAAAGCCGCAGCTTATCTTTGCAGGTCAGTAAAAGGCTGGGATTCCGGTGAGCTTTTTGCTTCCCGGTCTCCGTTTTATGCTATTCCACAGTATAACAAAAAAATGAAAAAGTTACCATCATATTTTTTTTTCTGCCGTTCATACTATTACCAAGATAAGTGATGGCAAACACGTGATGTCAAAACTTATCTTGATCATATAAACTGCAAAAAACAAGAATGTATTCGGAGGTGAAACAAAATGGCAAGCAGAAGTAATAGAGTAGAAGTTCCTGAAGCTAAGGCGGCAATGGATCGTTTTAAGACTGAGGTTGCATCTGAGCTTGGCGTAAACCTGAAGGAGGGGTACAACGGTGACCTGACTTCCAAGGAGGCCGGTTCTATCGGCGGAGAAATGGTACGTCGTATGATCAGAAAACAGGAAGAGCAGATGAAGTAAAACACTGCACAAAATGGAAGGCGCCGCAAAATCATCAAAACAGATGATACGCGGCGCCTTCCGCTTAGTGTGCAGGACCATTGCCTACAGGACAAACACCATTTTCTTCTCGTCCGAAAGCTCCTTAGAAAACCGATAGCCCAGAGCCGAAAAGGCTTTCACTCCCTCCAAATCTGAAATATCATTTTCCGCAAGAAACCGCACCATCTCTCCCCTTGCCATTTTGGCAAGGGTTCCCTTTTGCTTTACCCGTCCGCCCTCCAGCTGTCCAAACACACAGGTTACCAGTTTATCTCCTGGCTTTAAGTACTGCTCTATAGCCCGGGAATATTCCCTGGAGGCCAGATTTAAGAGAATTCTGTCCTGGTCCCACACAGCCTCATACAGCAGACTGCCCCAAAATTCATACAAATCTCCGGCTCCCTCCACTGCAAGCGGCGCCTGCATCTCAAGACGATAGGGCGCCACCCCGTCAAAGGGCGAAAGAATACCGTAAAAGCCGGACAATATCCGCAGATGCTCCCCTATGTACCCAAGGGCCTTGTCTGTAAAAACCACAGGCGACATGTGCTGATACTGAAGCCCCTCATAGGCGATGATGGCAGGAGTCAGATTATGCGTAAGATCCATGCAGCGTATCCTGTCATAATTCTGACAAGCCAGCTTGTCATTGCACCCCCACAGAGCCTTGAGCTCCTGATAGTCCATGCCCGCCATAAACTGTGCGAGTATCCTTACTTTTTCCAAAAATACCGGCGTTCCCTCCACGGGAAAGGTATCCGTATCCACTTTCATTTTCTTGGCCGGTGAAATGATAATTCTCATCCCTATTCCCCACGCCTACAGCATCGAGAGCATCTGCTCCGGGTTCTCTGCCGCCTTTACTTTTCCAAAGGCCTTTGTGATCACACCCTCTTCATCGATCAGATAGGTGGTGCGGACTACTCCCATGGTCTTTTTGCCATACATATTTTTCTCCTGCCATACATCATAGGCCTGTATGGCCTCAAGGTTGACGTCCGAGAGCAGTACAAAGGGCAGATTGTACTTTTCCTCAAATTTCTTATGGGAAGCTGTGCTGTCCTTGC
>NZ_CEWDFQ010000420.1:0-2279 GCF_982438285.1 Acetatifactor sp.
ATTACTGAAGCTCAGCGGTGAGGCTCTTGCAGGCCCTCAAAAAAGCGGCTTTGACGAAGAAACGGTCAAGAAGGTTGCACTGCAGGTCAGGGAATTGGCTGATTCCGGCTTTCAAGTGGGAATTGTCATTGGAGGCGGTAATTTCTGGAGAGGGCGCTCCAGTGAAAATATCGACCGCACGAAGGCGGATCAGATCGGAATGCTGGCCACCGTTATGAATTGTATTTATGTGTCGGAAATCTTCCGCTCCCAGGGCATGAGGACGGGGATTCTCACACCTTTTGTATGCGGCTCCTTTACGGAACTCTTTTCCAAGGACCGGGCGGAGTCGTATTTTGAACAGGGCATGGTGGTCTTTTTTGCAGGAGGAACAGGGCATCCTTATTTTTCCACCGACACGGGAGTAGTGCTGCGTGCGGTAGAGGTAGAAGCAGACGTTATCCTGCTGGCCAAGTCTATTGACGGGGTGTACGATGATGATCCCAACAAAAACCCGGCGGCCAGAAAGTATGATCAGGTTACTATTGACGAAGTGATTGCCAAAAATCTGCAGGTGGTGGATATGACGGCGTCGATTCTGGCAAGGGAAAACAAAATGCCCATGTGGGTGTTTGGACTCCAGGAGGAGAACAGTATTGTAAACGCCGTGAAGGGACGGTTTACGGGAACAAAGGTTATCGTTTAAAGCGTATGAAATCTGGCGGCAGGTAAAGAATAAAATTGGAACCGTGGTGAAACCTTCACAGCGGTGGGACGGAGGAAATATGGATACGAGACTACAGCAGTATGATGAGAAAATGAAAAAGGCATATGATTATCTGGAATCGGACTATGCCACCATCCGGGCCGGGAGAGCCAATCCCCATGTACTGGATAAGATCAAGGTAAATTATTATGGAACGCCGACTCCTATTCAGCAGGTAGGAAATGTCACCGTTCCGGAGGCGCGGATTATTCAGATATCTCCCTGGGAGAAGTCCATGATCAAGGAGATTGAAAAGGCGATTCTGACCTCTGATCTTGGCATCAACCCTTCTAATGACGGCAATGTGATCCGTCTGGTGTTCCCAGAGCTTACCGAGGAGAGAAGAAAGGATCTTGTGAAGGAAATAAAGAAAAAGGCTGAGGAGGGAAAGGTGGCTGTCCGCAATATCAGAAGAGATGGAAACGATGCCTTCAAGAAGCTGGCGAAAACGGAAGTCTCTGAGGATGAGATAAAGCAGCTGGAGGAGCAGCTTCAAAAGCTCACAGACAAGTACATCAAGGAGATAGACGCCTTGATGGACAGCAAATCCAAGGAAATCATGACGGTGTAAAGTCCAATTAATGCGGGGGCGGAGAATGCGAGAGCTTATCCGCTCCCTTGTGCATAACCCGAGTGGTATGTGGTCCTGTAAAAACAAGGAAAGGCATGTGGAAGAATGAGCGAGGAAATAAAAGTGCCAAGGCATGTGGCAATTATCCTGGACGGAAACGGAAGGTGGGCAAAAGCAAAGGGAATGCCCCGCAATTACGGACATGTCCAGGGGGCCAAGACAGTGGAGACCATCTGTGAGGAGGCATACAGAATGGGAATCCAATATCTGACAGTGTACGCCTTTTCCACGGAAAATTGGAACCGGCCCCAGGATGAGGTGGACGCATTGATGAAGCTTCTGCGAAACTATATGAAAACCTGTCTGAAGACGGCGGAAAAGAACCGTATGTGCGTCCGGGTGCTGGGAGAAAAGTCGAGGCTTGACGAGGATATCCGAAGCCGTATTGAGGAGCTTGAGGAGGCTACAAAGAATAACGACGGCCTTCATTTTCAGATCGCCATCAATTACGGCGGCAGAGACGAGATCCTGCGGGCTGTGAAAAAGGCTGTGCAGAAGGTGAAGGACGGTGAACTGTCGGAGACAGGGATCAGTGAGGAGGTCTTTGCAGGCTTTCTTGACACGGCGGGGATACCGGATCCGGACCTTTTGATCCGCACCTGCAACGAGCAGAGAATTTCCAACTTTCTGCTCTGGCAGCTTGCATACACGGAATTTTATTTTACCCCGGTTGCCTGGCCTGATTTTTCAAAAGAAGAATTGGTCAAAGCGGTGGAGGCATATAATCATAGAGACAGAAGATACGGCGGTTTAAAGGAGGAATAACCCTATGTTTTGGACCAGACTTGCCAGTGGGATTGTATTGGTTTTGATAGCGCTTTTAGCCATGGGGTTTGGGGGGATTCCCCTTGCGGCCATATTGCTGGTCATCTCGCTTACAGCCTACAGGGAGCTGACAAAGGC
>NZ_CEWDFQ010000421.1:0-2278 GCF_982438285.1 Acetatifactor sp.
AGTCACCCTTATTTTGGTTATTACGCCCAGTTTCTGATACCAGGGAGCGAGTTTCGCAATTACCTACTTAATGAATAAAGGAAAGGATGCGGACGGGGCTATGGAAAAGGATATGGAGCAGGTTTTGCGAAAGGCTGAGGTTTTGATCGAAGCGCTCCCTTACATACAGAAATTCAACAGAAAGATTATTGTGGTAAAGTATGGCGGCAGCGCAATGAGCAATGAGGAGCTGCAGAAAAACGTCATAAAGGATGTGACGCTGCTTAAGCTGGTGGGCTTTAAGCCCATCATTGTCCACGGGGGCGGCAAGGAGATCAGCCGCTGGGTGGGAAAGGTCGGCAAGGAGGCAAAATTTATAAACGGTCTGCGGGTTACCGATGAGGAGACCATGGAGATTGCCGAGATGGTGCTGGGAAAGGTAAACAAGCAGCTTGTGACTATGGTGCAGGAGCTGGGAGTGAAGGCAGTGGGCATCAGCGGAAAGGACGGAGGCCTCCTGAACGTGGAAAAGAAATATTCCGATGGGCAGGATATCGGTTTTGTGGGGGAAATTCAAACGGTGAACCCCAAGGTGCTCTATGACCTTTTGGAGAAGGATTTTCTTCCTATTGTGGCTCCCATTGGACTGGATGCGCATTTTCAGACTTATAATATCAATGCTGATGATGCTGCCTGTGCCATTGCAACAGCAGTCCATGCGGAGAAGCTGGCGTTTTTGACGGATATTGAAGGACTGTACCGGGATATCAACGACAAGTCCAGCTTTATCTCCCGTCTGTCGGCCTCTCAGGCGGAAGAGCTTACAGGGGGCGGGCTTATCGGCGGAGGCATGCTGCCTAAGCTGAACAACTGTATCGCGGCTGTGAGAAACGGGGTAAACCGGGTTCACATTCTGGATGGCAGGATTCCTCACTGCCTGCTTTTGGAAATCTTTACCAAGGAAGGCGTGGGTACGGCTATCATAGCGGATGAAGAGCAGGGCGAATAAACAGTGGCGGGAAAGGAAATGGGACAATGAACAACAAGGAATATATTGAAGAGGCAGAGCGGGATCTGCTTCACACTTATAACCGCTATCAGATTGTGCTGGATCGGGGAGAGGGCGTTTATCTCTATGACATAGAAGGGAAAAAATATCTGGATTTTGTGTCCGGCATTGCTGTGTTTGCCCTGGGATATGGAAACAAGGAGTATAATGATGCCCTGAAGGGGCAGATCGACAAGGTGATTCACACCTCCAACTATTATTATAACGTGCCGGCCATAGAGGCTGCCAGAAAGCTGAAAAAGGTTTCCGGCATGGACAGGGTTTTCTTCACCAACTCCGGCGCGGAGGCGGTGGAGGGCGCCATCAAGGCCGCCAGAAAATATGCGTATTTAAAGGACGGATGTCAGGATCATGAAATCATAGCCATGGAGCATTCCTTTCACGGCAGAACCATGGGAGCCTTGTCCGTGACTGGCAATCCAAAATACAGAGAGCCCTTTGAGCCCATGATAGGACATATCAAATTTGCCAGGCTGAATGATTTTGAGAGCGTGCTTTCCCAGGTGACAGAGAAAACCTGTGCCATTCTTTTAGAGCCCGTCCAGGGGGAGGGAGGCCTTTTCCCGGCTGGGGAAGACTTTTTGAAAAAGCTGCGCCAGCTGTGCGATGAGCGGGATATTCTCCTGATGTTTGACGAGATACAGTGCGGTATGGGAAGAACAGGCTATATGTATGCCTGGCAGCGTTTTGGGGTAAAGCCGGATATTATGACCACTGCAAAGGCCCTTGGCTGCGGCGTTCCGGTGGGAGCCTTTCTGATGACGGAAAAAGCGGCGGCCCATTCCCTGGCGGCAGGAGATCATGGAACCACCTACGGAGGGAATCCCCTGGCAGCGGCAGCAGTGGAAAAAGTGCTTGATTTATTTGAAAAGGACCATATAATAGAACATGTAAGAGAGATCGCGCCTTATCTGGAGGAGCGGCTGGATGAGCTGGCGGGCCGGTATGACTGCATTCTGGAGAGAAGAGGCGCTGGACTGATGCAGGGGCTTGTGTTCGACAGGCCCGTAAATGGTGTAATCAACAAGGCCCTTGAGAAAGGACTGATTTTGATCAATGCAGGTGCAGATATTATTCGCTTTGTCCCTCCTCTTGTAATCACCAGAGAGCATGTGGATGAGATGACGTCGATTTTAGAGGATTGTATTCGGAGCAGCATATGAGTTTAAAAAAGAGATTGGCTGCCTCGGCTGCCGTGATTGCCATGGCGGCCGGGGTGCTCTATGGAAG
>NZ_CEWDFQ010000422.1:0-2274 GCF_982438285.1 Acetatifactor sp.
AATTTCCTTATGTATACAATATATTGCAGAGCACTACAGTGAAAACCTTTCACTGACGCTGATGGCGAAGAAAACAAATCTGGGAAGTAATTATTTCGGAGCGCTTTTTAAAAAAGAAATGGGTGTAAGCCTGACGGACTATATCAACACGGTGCGGATAGAACGGGCAAAGGAATTTCTGGCGGCAGGCTATCAGGTGCAGGAAATTACCTATATGGCAGGCTATAACAGCATCAGCTATTTCAGCCGCCTGTTTAAGAGAATGACGGGCATTACGCCAAAGGAATATGCGGAGAGGAGCAGGATTGACTATGATAACAAAAAAGATAATGTACCATGAACCCTTTGACGCGCGTTTGGACGAAGCGCAGCTGGAGGAGCTGCAGGATAATGAGGTGCGGTGCCGGGCGCTAAAATCCCTCATCAGCACAGGCTCCGAGCTGATCTCCTTCCGGAGGCAGTTTGACCCATCCATGCACCGCTGTTCTGAGCTGGGGCATCCCCAGAGAGTGGGCTACAGCATGGCGGGAGAGGGGATACAGACGGGCGCCGGGGGAAAGGACTATAAGGTGGGAGACAAGGTGTATGCCCATGTCAGCCACCAAAGCTTGTTTAACGTTCCGGAGGGAATCCGGCTGTTTAAAATGCCAGAATACCTCACTCCGGATGAAATCTGCTTTCTCACAGTGCTGAAGGCGGGGCTGTTTGCCGCAATGAAGGCCAATATTAAAATTACGGATACCATAGTGGCTGCGGGACTGGGATTGTATGGTATTGCCTCCTTGCAGTTTGCGCATCTTTTTGGGGCGTCCAGGATCATTGCCATTGACCCGGTCAAAGCCAGGGCGGAGCGGGCGCTGCAATTTGGGGCAACTCATGTGATCTGTGACAATGCCCGCGATGCCAGGGACCAGGTCCTTGCCATCAACGGAGGGAGGCTTGCGGATGCGGGCATTGATGCCACCGCCAGTGCACAGGGGCTTGCCCAGGTCAGCATGCTGGTAAGAAATGGAGGAAGGGTTTCACTGATTGCAGATCCGGCCAATCTGGAATCCCAGTGCCCGGGGACAAATATGCTGCGGGGCTATCTCACCATCCACGGTATTTTTATTGATATGATGGAGGAGATTCCCAATGCCTTTTATCCGGCACAGCTGCAGGATGTGCACCGGGCGCTCTGTGAGCTGCTCAGAGACAGGAGGATTCATGTGAAGGATATGATAACGGACTATGTTTCTCCGGCGGATCCAACGGCTGTATATCAAAAGCTGTATGACAACCGCTTCGGTTCCCTGGGGGTATTGTACGACTGGAGTCTGCTGGAGGGGAAATGATATTATGACGGTGCTTGAGCGGCTTTTAAGTTATTTTCAGGATTATCAGGATATTTTGGAAGAAAAAACATGGCAGAATATGCTATGGTCTGTCTATGACTGCCTGGGAAATATGATCGCCGGGGCAGGGCAGGAGACGGTAAAGCTGGCAAAGGATTATCTGACAGAGTGTGCCGCACCGGAAGCCAGAACCATGCTTTATGCAATTTCGGCCCATGTGCTGGATTTTGATGAAATCTGTCCCACTCTCCACGGACATCCCGGCGTGGTGATTTTTCCTGCCGCGCTGGCGGCGGCCGAAAAAAGGCATGTGTCAGGGGAGAAGTTCCTTTGCGCCTATGCCAGGGGAATGGAAACAGCCTGCAGAATGGCTTCTCTCATGTTTTCCCTGGGGTATAAAAAGGGCTGGGATTCTTCTGCCATCATGGGATGCTTTGGAGGGGCGGCGGCAGTGGCGGAAATTTATGGTCTGTCCATAGAAGAGACGACATATGCCTGTGCCCTTGCAGTGAGCGAGGCTATGGGGCTTCGGGCAAATTACGGCACTGTGGCAAAGGATTTGACTGCCGGGCGGGCGGCACAGAAGGCCGTGTACGCAGCTGAGATGGCATCCAGGGGCGCCAAGGCCGCAAAGGACATTTTGGAGAGCCCAAAAGGACTGTTTCCGTTGGTCCTGGCAGAAAGCGCCCCCGAGCAGATACAAAAGCGTCTTAAGGAGATTTTGGAAAAGCAGGAGAGCATTTTTTCTGGCAGAGGGTTTATTACAAAGCCCTATCCTGTCTGCAGAGGCACTCATGGGGCAGTGGACGCAGTGCTGGAGCTGGCTGGAGAAAGGCCAGAGGCCTGGAAGGATACAGCCTGTGTGCAGTGCCTGGCGCAAAGCTCTGCTCTGGAAAACGACTTTAGCGGCATTCCTGAAAATACCACACAGGCAAAATTC
>NZ_CEWDFQ010000423.1:0-2254 GCF_982438285.1 Acetatifactor sp.
ATTGGTATTCCATTCCGGCACAGATAAAAGCCGTTATTGACAAGCTTTATTCGTTCTGCGTGGCAGGAAAGGACATTGCCGGAAAAGCCTGTGGTTTGATCGCCTGCTGTGAGGAAGAGGATCTGTCCGTCCTGGACGGTGTGCGGATTCCCATAGAGCGCTCTGCCGCCCTTTTGAAGTGGAATATGGCCGGGGAAGTATTGATTCCCGGGGTACTGAATGCAGGGGATATTGAAAAGACAGAGGGCTGTGCGCAGGCAGCTGCCCTGGCAGATAAAATCTAAGGGAAATGGAGACTGGCTATGGGCAGGAAAATTGTGATTTTAAATGGAAGTCCCCGTAAGAAGGGAAATACCTCCGCGCTGGTAAAAAGCTTTACTAAGGGCGCTGAAAGCGCCGGGCATACGGTGACGGAATTTTTCCTGGACGGCATGAATATTCATGGCTGTAAGGGCTGCTTTGGCGGCCACAGCAGCCGGGAATGCCCTTGTGTCCAGAAGGACGACATGGCTCAAATTTATCCGGCGGTGAGAGAATGTGATGTGATCGTTCTGGCAACGCCGTTGTATTACTGGAACATGAGCGGACAGCTCAGAACCGCCATTGACCGGCTGTTTGCATTAGAGGAAGGCGACGGCAACCTCTTAAGAGGGCAAGGCCGGGCCTCAGCTCTTTTGATGGCTGCGGAGGGGAATGGCTTTGAGGATGTACTTCTTTACTACGACCACCTGATGGAGCATTTGCGGTGGAAAAACCTGGGCCATGTGCTTGCAGGAGGCAACGGTGAGGCAGGCGACATAGAGGGAAAGCCGGAAATCCAAAAGGCATATGACTTGGGAAAATCAATTTCGTAAATGACACAACCGTGATAATTCCAATCCTGCAAACGTTGACATTGCACCCTGAAGAGCTTACAATTACTGTAAGCTTAAAGGTTTCGGAAGGGATAAATATGCTCACCCTTGCGGCACGGGGCATGTGGGAGGAAACATCTGAATGAAAAGATTGAAAAAAATCGGAAGGATTATTATCATAATTCTTATTCTTATGGCAGGCTTTCTGATATATCATTATTTTCAGACATGGCCTCTGCGTTTTCATTCGGACTTCAATGATTTTTTTGGAAAAGGAAACTGGGAAAATATTTCATCAGAAACAAAAGAAAGTATGATGTATTCCGTTTACCATCGTTCCAGCAACGGGATCTCTTCTAAAAAGGAGGCTGGGCTTTTTCATAATTGGGATATAGTCTTTACAAACAGGTACGGCGAGGAAGAGCTTTGGACAATCACGGATCATACGCTGAAGATCAATCATGACAGACATTGGCTTTTTAGCCCTGAGCGGTATTCGGCGAGACAGGCTCTGACACTGGAGCTGATGGATCTTTCCTCCAATGCGGCGGGGGAGCAGGTGAAGCGGGAGGTTTTAAACGGCGTCCTGTCCCAGGAGGAGCTGGAGTGCCTGGATATTTATATTTCCTATCGAAATGGGAATCCTCCGCCGGAGTTTTACAGCAGACTTCGAAAGGAGCCTTGGTTTGAGGTAAATCAGATGACGGCTGACAATTATCTGAAAACAGATCTGTATGATTTTTATCTCCGGATTCTGGCCTTTGATTATAAAGTGGAAAAGCTGCCAGAAGAGCAGCAGCAGCACTTGCTGGAAAGCCTTGGGGAAATGGAGAAGGCGCTTTTGGCTGCTTATGGGGAATATGCTGATTATGAAATTTATCTTGAAGAAGGATACACGGCGGAATTTACAGGAGACAAAGCAAGGCCGTAGTATCTGAATACATTTAAAAGGGACTGATTTTGCAGAGCTGCGGCATGACAGGTGTATTTACTGCTTGAAATTGGTTAGAAGAAACCATATACCAACAGCTGATTAATATGCCGCTTTAGATTTGCCCCTTTGGTTTCCATACAATCAAAGCTGATTTTCTTCCTACAGCCATTTTGCATATCTTTTAGTTGTTCCATATTTTGTCTGATATAATATGATTCCGCTTTGCATAATACCTCTTTTCCTAATAGGCTTTATTATATTATACTATGAAAGATATTTTGGAATATCGTATAATGGAATATTATCGAAGAAAATATGCAGAGGAATGATAGAACGCAAATACTGAAAACAAGGTAAGGATGGAGTAAGGCGAATATGATAGCAAAAGTAAATATGAATGTTAAATTTTTTTTAAAAGATAATAAATTTGATGTAGACGCAATTGGCAAAGGTGTCTACATTATTG
>NZ_CEWDFQ010000424.1:0-2247 GCF_982438285.1 Acetatifactor sp.
CATTTATAAGGGATTTTTCAATTTTGGGGAAGCTGGGAGCGCTGCTTTTTGTTTTGGTTGTATTTTATTTTTTGGGCAGCGTTTTAAAATGGACCTTAGATTATTTTGACAGACAAAACCAGGTGGCAGCGGAGGAAAAGGAAGAGGGAGAGAGCGGGGGCGAGGAACTGAAAGCGCAGAGCAAAGAGGGAGAGCAATAAAATTTAATGGAAGAGGCTGCTAGAAAGAAACTTTTAGAAGAATACGCAAAGACGAAATCGCCGGAAATCAGGGAGAAAATCATTTTGGAGTATGCTCCTTTGGTCAAGGTGGTGGCGGGCAGGCTGAGCATGTACCTGGGCTATAATGTGGAGTATGAGGATCTGGTCAGCTACGGGATATTCGGTCTGATTGATGCTATAGACAAATTTGACTGCATGAAGGAGGTCAAATTTGAAACCTATGCCAGCCTCAGAATCCGCGGAGCCATTCTGGATCAAATCCGCAAGATGGACTGGATACCCAGAACCATCCGGCAGAAGCAGAAAAAGATTGAAGCTGTAATCAAACAGATAGAGCAGTCAACCGGGCATGGAGCTACTGAGGAGGAGATTATAAAGGGGCTTGGAATATCGGCGGAAGAATACCTGGAATGGCAGTCTCAGATGAAAATTACAGGACTGGTATCCTTGAATGAATACATGGAGCAGGGCAGCGATGTGTCTCAGGATTATGGAAGGTACACTGCGGCCAGGTTTGACAGCCCGGAGGAACGTATTGAAAAGGAGGAGCTGAGCAGGGTCTTAGGGGAGGCTTTGGAGCTTTTGACGGAAAAAGAAAAAAAGGTAATCACGCTTTATTATTATGAGGATTTAACGTTAAAGGAAATCAGCAGCCTTTTGGAGGTATCGGAATCCAGGGTATCGCAGCTGCACACCAGAGCGCTGCAGAAAATGAAAACAAAGATGGGAATTTATATGGGACTTCTGTCTGATCATTGACAGTGAATGTATTGGGAGATGTGTTATGCAAAATGGATTTTTTCGGCTGGTAAAGATGCCGGGAGGCTTTGGAATCCGTTTTTTTCCGCCTGCAGACGGCGGAGAGGAGGTTCGGATTGCGGAGGTAATGGGCTATCTTGACCGGCTTCATGTGGATTACGATGCCAACCAGCTCAAGAAATATATTGGGGAAAAGACACAGGGAGGTTATTTTTTAGGGAGAAAGGACTGCCCGGTATGCGATGAGACTTATCAGCTTGAGGTAAGCGATGATTTTATGGAGGCTGTGGCAAGATTTTATCCACCCTCAGATACTGGAAAAAGAATTACCTTTGATGAATTCTATAAGGACCTAAGGTACCGTAATATTGTTTCAGGAGTACAGATGTCCTCTCTGCAGGATCATTTTCAATCGGAGGGCATTTACTGTACGGACCTGGTGGTGGCAAAGGGCAGGGAACCCAGACAGGGCACTGATGCCCGCGTGGAATACTGCTTTAACACTGAAGTGCATGTACAGCCTACGATGCGTGAGGATGGAAGCGTGGACTTCTTTCATTTGAATATGATCAACCACTGCCGGAAGGGGGAAATGCTGGCAAGGATTCTTCCGGAGGATCAGGGAGAGCCGGGGGTTAATATTTTGGGCAGGAGGATTGCGCCCAGAGCCGTAAAAAGAGCGGTTTTGAAATTCGGGCGCAATATTGAGCTGTCTCCTGATAAAAATGCTATTTATTCCAAGGTGGACGGACACGTGGTTTTGGTGGATGACAAGGTTTTTGTGTCCGACGTATATGAGGTGGAGAATGTGGATATCACCACAGGCAATATAGAATTTGAGGGCAGTGTGCAGATAAATGGCAATGTGGCCTCAAATTTTGTGGTGAATGCCAAAGGAAACGTGATTATAAACGGCGTTGTAGAGGGCGCCCACATTATGGCCGGCGGCAATATCATCATTGCAAGAGGCGTAAACGGCATGGGAAAAGGAACCCTGGAGGCAGGACGGGATGTGGTGGCAAAATTTATTGAGAATGCCACAGTGAATGCAGGCGGCTATGTCAATACGGAATCCATCCTCCACAGCCAGGTCAGCGCGGGAACAGAGATTACGGTAACCGGGAAGAGAGGCTTTATCACAGGAGGACATGTCCAGGCGGGAGTCCGCATCAACGTAAAAAATCTCGGAGCCACCATGGGAGCGTCCACCATTGTGGAGGTGGGAGTGGATCCGGAGAGAAAGGCCAGATATGTGCAGCTGCAGAAG
>NZ_CEWDFQ010000425.1:0-2233 GCF_982438285.1 Acetatifactor sp.
ATGCTAAATTATATTTTCCAGTATGTCATAAGCTTTTTTATCAATACTTATTTTGTGGACCCGGTCTCCAGACAGTCAAGAGAGGTTTCCGATGCGGCGAGACTGACATTGATGAACACGCCGGTGGGAAATTTGAAGCTGGACATTCCGCTGGGAATTGTCATTGCTCTTCTGGCTGTGTTTTTGGTGTGGTTTCTTCTGGCCAAGACAAGGCTGGGCTACGAGCTGAAGGCTGTGGGATATTCCCGAAGCGCGGCAAAATATGCCGGAATTAACGTGGGGAGAAGCATGGTGCTGTCCATGACCATATCGGGGGCCCTGGCCGGACTGGCAGGAGTCACCTATTATCTTGGATATGTAGGGTCCATTCAGCCAAAGGTGCTGATCAGCACAGGTTTTGATGCCATTGCGGTTTCCCTTTTGGGAAACAACCACCCGGTGGGTATTATTTTCTCAACGATGCTGATTACCTTGATCGGCAAGGGCAGCACCTATATGAAGTCGGCGGCTGGGGTGGATTCGGAGATTGCATCTGTAATCACCGGCATCATTCTTTTGTTCAGCGCCTGCAATGTGTATATCAAGTGGAAAATGGAACATAGAAGAAATACTTTGGATGCGAAAAAGGCAGAACAAAGTTCCATCTGATTACAAAGCCGCCTGCGCGGCAGAATGAGAGGAAAATATGAACATTATCATTATAGACGGACTATCCTTCGCCCTTCCCCTGTTTATTATGGCCATCGGCGGCATCTACTGCGAAAAATCAGGTGTAACCATGCTGGCAGTGGAAGGCCTGCAGGGGTTTGGGGCCTTTACAGGCGCCTTCGCTGCGGTGCTTGTGTCGGGAAGCTTTGCCGGCAATTCTCCCGTCCCCTTCTATATTGCCATGGCTTTTTCCGTGATCGGAGGAGGCGCCTTTGCTTTGATTCATGCCCTGCTTTGCCTGAAATTTAAGGCAAACCAGGTAATCAGCGGTGTGGTGGTAAATATTCTGGCTATGGCGCTTACCGCCTATCTGACAAAGCTTTTCAACCGTATCTTTTTTGGGGCAGCCTCGGATAAGTTTGTGCTGACGGTGTCCTCCCGGATTACGGTGCCGTTCCTTTCGGAGATTCCTGTGCTGGGAGCTGTTTTTACCAATCTGTATCCTTTTGAGATCGTCATTGTGCTGGTGGCTTTTTTATCCTGGTTTGTGATGTACAAGACCAGATTCGGCATGCATCTGCGGGCCTGCGGAGATAATCCCCATGCTGTGGATGCCGCCGGAAGAAATGTGGGAAAAATCCGTCTGGCTGCCATTATCATATCCGGTGCTTTGTCCGGCCTGGGCGGAATCTGCTTTGCCTATTCCATCTCCGCCAATTTTTCCTCTAATATTTATGTGGGATATGGCTATCTGGCCATTGCTGCCTTGATTTTTGGAAACTGGAAAATTCTTCCCACTCTGGCGGCCTGCCTTTTATTCGGCTTTGCCCGTTCCGGCGGATACCGCCTGGTACAGGTTTTGCAGATGCCCAGCAGCTTTCAGGACTTGGTGATGATACTGCCTTATGTGCTTACTCTCTTGCTTCTGATTTTCTTCTCAAAACAGAACGGAGCGCCTAGAGCTCTGGGGGTTATCTATGACAAGGGAGCTCGCTAAAGAGCTTTTGGTAAAGGCTTTTTTCGGAGATTGTCGATAATTGTCATTATTGGCGGTACTTTTTGTAAAAAATAATAAATTTATGGTTGCAAAAAAAAGCCAAACCCGATATAATACACTTAGTTGCAAAAGCAATTGCAACCAATTCCCCTTTTACAGCTTTATGCTAGGTGCTGAAATAGCTCAGTTGGTAGAGCACTTCACTCGTAATGAAGGGGTCGTGGGTTCGAGTCCCATTTTCAGCTTACTGGCAAAGGCGCCCCGGAAACATCATATGTTTCCGGGGCGCCTTTTTGCAAGGCAATCTTTTAATCATTCGGTGAAAGATAACAGAAAAAATAGCGAAGTTGTGAATTAAGAAGAAATTGGAAGTTGGGAGGATTTCATGTTAGAGCTGATTACATCAAGTATATCAACAACGATTGTAAATTTGATAGTATTTTGTATAGTGCCTGTTGCCTGGTGGTTTTTTAGACATAGAAAAGAAACTGGATTTTTTAAGTGGATTGGATTATACCGCCCACAGTTAAAAAGCAAATGGTGGGTATTGCTTATTTTTGCACTTTTGTATTATTTCTTTTATAACTT
>NZ_CEWDFQ010000426.1:0-2220 GCF_982438285.1 Acetatifactor sp.
TTCCGGGACGTGTTCTCACTGCCTCCAGCCCCTCCAGCACCTTTATGCTGGAAGCGTCATATTGCTTGTCTGTATTTGCCATGTTTCCTCTCATTCTGCCGCGTGAGCGGCTTTGTAATCAGAAGGAACTTTGTGCGGTAGCACAAATTCCGGATTGAAAATTTTAATTTTCAATCTTTTCTCTCCAATAACATAAAAATATGCCTGATTTCCTGGCCTTTCAGAAAATGACGGCCAAGTCATATGAAGTTAGTATACCACATATTTTGCGGACAGAAAAGAAAAAAAACGCCGCCTGCATCTGTTTGGATGCGCTGCGGCGTTTTGAAGGGCTTATAAAGAGGGAATGGTATATTTCCTGTAATAATAGCGCCCGTCCTTTTCAATAATTCCGGAAAAGCCGTCGTCCTCCAAATGGCGGAGCTTCATCTGCTCCTCGTTTTCCCTAAAGTGCAGCACCCATAAATCCTGTGTATCCACATCAAGGATATAGCCATATTGCTGTGCCTTCCACAGAAGGAGGTTTCCTACACATTTCCCATCCCATATGATATTGTCTTCGGCAATGAAGGGCACCCATCCAATTCTTTCAAAGGTATCCTCCCATTGATAGATTCCGCCCAGGTTTTCCCTGAGGGGTCCCCGCTCGCTTAAATAAAAGGCTCCATTGCTCTCCGCTGCAAAAACCACGGGCTTTTCCAGTTTGGCGCTTCTTTTTATGGAATGGGAGGCTGCGTCATATTGGCATAATGTCTGCTGCCCATCCTCATCCTCCTCGGCAAACCAGACTCCGGCCGCCGATTCGCTCACGCAGGCAAGGCGGTTTTTTGTCTCATAGAGCACCTCTGTCTCTCTTGTGAGCAGGTCTGTTCTGGAAATTTTATAAACCTTTTCCCCGGACGCTTCTCCTGGAATACTGCTGTCATCTATATAGAGCACAAGCAGTTTTTCATCGTATCCGTAAAGCATAGGAAGTACAAAGCCGGTACAGGAGAATACCTCCCAAGGCTCCTCTTTTGGATGCAAGCCCACAAGGGAAAAACCGTCTGTGCCAAGCAAGGAAACAAAAAGCCAATCCCCGTGAGGAAAAGTGCTGTACAAACTTGAAGAAACCTCCAGCAAAGGAACAGCTTCTCCACTCCAGGGTTGAAAGTAAAAGGTCTTAAGAAGATCCTGACCCGCAGGATCATGCCTAAAACAATAGTATATGCCTTCCGTTGTGCTTCCCCGATAAGAAGCATTGTCTGGGAAATTCTGTATCTCCCGTTCTTCTATGTGCCAATCCGTCCGGTATTCCAGAATATCTGCTGTTTCAGAGGAGGACATGACAACTTCCGATTCTGCATCCTGAGAAACTTCCGCACCCTCCTCATCTGCCTCGGTATTCTCTGCAGTTTCCACTGCAATGGAAACCTCTGATTCACTGGATGTGCAGCCGGTTAATAGCAAGGCAGCAAGCAGAAATAGCCATATTCTTTTTTTTACCATATCATCGCCTGCCTGAAGTGGTTATTGTTTGCCTCATACAAGCTATCAGCCGGATGCACAACATTTCCTCTCCCTTCATATGGATCTGTAATACGTACTGTATTATCGATTACATTATAACCACTGACATTTACAAAGTGACCGCTTGAGTCGTAATCAAAAGAATCAATATCATTTGTATTAAGATCAAGAACAGCCGGCCTTCCATAATATACACTTGACTGAATCTTGCTAAACCATTGACTCTGCGTTCCAATGGATGCATATACATAATGCTGTTCATCAATATAATCATTTAATACTCCTGGAATCCGCGTCATATCCGTTCCAGCAGTTGTTGTACCTAAAGCCTGCGCATAAACGCTTTGTGCTCGTTCCGTTCCGGTAATCCATTTCACTACTTGTTTTACAGTGGCTGGTCCGCACCAATAATTTGTCTCTTGTTCATAGCAGGTAACGTTTATTTCACAGCCGCTTGGAAATGTAACCCTCTCTCTCAGAAGCTTCAATTCTTTTTCGATTGCCTCTTGAGTGATGATTCCCGGCTGAGCACCTTCTTCAATGGTCATATCTCCGTTACCAGAAGCAAAAGCTATCTTAGTATCCAGTAAAAAACCAAATGCTATAGCTATTAGTAATACAAAATATTTCCTTGTTTTAAATGTTTTCTTCATAATTAAATCCCCTTTCAACACAATCCTGAATATTTTTACAATAAAAGCTGACTTATGA
>NZ_CEWDFQ010000427.1:0-2217 GCF_982438285.1 Acetatifactor sp.
GCATAAGCTCTTAGAGATTACAACTCCTTTTGTAAGAGATTATGTAAGTACTTACATAATTAATTTTACTTCCAAAAAATATTTTCGTCAATAACTAAATGGAAAAAGCATCTTGAAAAAAAACACAGCTTTCGCTATAATCAAAATTGGCTTTATGAAACTGCTTACATTTTTCTTTCATGAAAAATATCACCATTACATCAAGGGGTTTTTCACATGACTATTTATGATATTTCTGAAAAAGCGGGGGTTTCCATTGCCACTGTTTCAAGGGTTTTGAACGGAAGCAGCAATGTCAGCGAAAAGACGAAAAAAAAGGTGCTGGACGTCATTAACAAGTATGAGTACACGCCCAATGCCTTTGCCAGGGGCCTTGGTTTAAACACCATGAAAACCATAGGCATCATGTGCGCCGACAGCTCTGACCTTTACCTGGCAAAAGCCATCTATTACATTGAGCAGAAGCTGCGGGCAAACGGCTATGACAGCATTCTTTGCTGCACCGGCTATCAGCTGGAGAATAAAATCAGCGCCTTAAACCTTTTGATCACCAAAAAGGTGGACGGCATTATATTGGTGGGCTCTAATTTCATTTATGAAAACGACGCCGACAATAAATATATTGCAGACGCCGCCGCACAGGTTCCTGTAATGCTTTTAAACGCGGCTTTGGATGCGCCCAATGTATACAGTGTGGTGTCTGACGATTACACCTCCATGTACGAGGCCGCTGCCCAGATGATCCGCTCCGGCGTAAGGGACATGATTTATTTTTATAACTCCAACTCCTACAGCGGCAAAAAAAAGCGGGCAGGCTTCCAGGCCGCCATGGAGGAAAACAAGCTCTTTGTGCCGGGCAGATCTCTGCAGTATTATCAGGGGTCCCACGAGGATATTCCAGCCATGGCAAAGCTTTTAAAGGAGCTTTCCGACAAGGGAATTTCCTTCCATGGCATTATTGCCGCCGACGATACGCTGGCGCTGGCCGCCGTGAAATACGCAAAGGCAAAGCACCTGAAAATTCCTGAGGAGCTTTCCATCATCGGCTACAATAACTCCATGCTGACAGAGTGCTGCGACCCGCCGCTTACCTCTATCGACAATAAGCTGGAAACTCTCTGCCAGCATTTGATTTCCACGCTTTTAGGAGTACTTTCCGGAAATGAGATGCCCAAAAAAACCATTTTTTCCGGGGAACTGGTAAAGCGGGGCACCACCCGCTGAGGTGTAGTGCACAATATAGGTTATTCATAAATTATTTATTAATAAAATTATTTTAACAAAAAATGGAGGAACAGAAATGAAAGCATTTATGGACAAGGATTTCCTGTTGGAAACAGAAACCGCAAAAAAGCTGTTTCATGACTATGCGGAGAAAACTCCCATACTGGATTATCACTGTCACATCAATCCCAGGGAAATCGCAGAGGACCGTCAGTTTGAGAACATAACCCAGGTATGGCTGGGCGGAGACCACTACAAGTGGCGTTTCATGCGCTCCTGTGGTGTGGATGAAAAATACATCACCGGCGACGCCTCCGACTACGAAAAATTCTGCAAATGGGCGGAATGCCTGGGGAAGGCCATCGGCAACCCGCTCTTCCACTGGAGCCATCTGGAGCTGCAGAGATATTTCGGCTACAACGGCGTGTTGAACAAAAATACCGCGGACGAGGTCTGGAAGCTGTGCAATGAAAAGCTGGCCCAGCCCTCCATGAGCGTGCGCAGCATCATCAAGCAAAGCAATGTGACCCTCATCTGTACTACGGACGACCCCATTGATTCTCTGGAGTGGCACAAGAAGCTGGCTGAGGATGACAGCTTTGACGTAAAGGTGCTGCCCGCCTGGAGACCGGATAAGGCCATGAATATTGAAAAGCCCGATTATCTGGATTATCTGGATAAGCTTACCGCCGCTGCCGGCATGAGCGAGATCAACACCTTTGCCGCCTTGAAGGAGGCCCTGAAAAACCGCATGGATTTCTTTGCTTCCATGGGCTGCAACGTATCCGACCACGCACTGGAATATGTAATGTATTATCCTGCCTCCGACGACGAGATCGAAACCATCTTTTTAAAGAGACAAAACAAGATGGTGCTCACCAAGGAGGAGGAGCTGAAATTCAAAACGGCCTTCATGCTCTTTGCGGGAAGAGAATACCACAAGCGCGACTGGGCAATGCAGCTTCACTACGGCTGCAAGCGCGACAACAATAC
>NZ_CEWDFQ010000428.1:0-2208 GCF_982438285.1 Acetatifactor sp.
GATGGGAAAAAGGTTCCCTGTGAGGGCAGACTTTGGTATCGGGGCTATGACTGTATTGAACTGGTAAACGGCTTTCGGTCAAAACGATACGGCTTTGAAGAGATTGCATATCTTCTTCTGTTCGGAGAGCTTCCCAAAAAGCAGGAGCTGGAACAGTTCCATCATATTCTTGCTGCAAACCGCACACTGCCCACAAACTTTACCAGAGATGTGATTATGAAGGCGTCCAGCAGCGATATTATGAATTCCCTCACAAGAAGTGTGCTGACCCTTGCTTCTTATGACAAAAACTGTAATGACACCTCTATTGAAAACGTGCTGCGCCAGTGCATTATGCTGATCAGCGTATTTCCAATGCTGGCGGTTTATGGATATCACGCCTACAATCATTATACCAACGATGAGAGTATGTACATACACAGGCCACAGAAAAAGCTTTCTACTGCGGAAAATATTCTGATGATGCTGCGTCCTGACAAACGATATACTGAGCTTGAGGCCAGAGTCCTTGACATTGCCCTGGTGCTGCATATGGAACACGGCGGCGGAAACAATTCCACTTTTACCACCCGTGTGGTGACCTCATCGGGATCTGATACCTATTCTGTGGTGGCGGCTGCCCTGTCCTCCCTGAAAGGGCCAAAGCACGGCGGCGCTAATATCAAGGTTGTGGAGATGATGCGGGATATTGAGGCAAATGTGTCTGACTGGAAGGATGAGGAAGCCGTTGAAAATTACCTGAAACGGATTCTGAACAAGGAAGTGTTTGACAGGAAGGGACTGATTTACGGGATGGGCCATGCGGTATATTCGCTGTCGGACCCCAGAGCTCAGGTGTTCAAGGGCTTTGTGCAGCAGCTGGCATCCGCTAAGGGAAGGGAAAAGGATTTTGCCCTTTACTCTATGATTGAGCGGCTCGCCCCCAAGGTAATTTCGGAGAAAGCCCGCATTTATAAAGGAGTCAGTGCTAATGTGGACTTCTACAGCGGTTTCGTGTATAGTATGCTGGAGATTCCGCTGGAGCTTTACACTCCCATCTTTGCCATTGCCAGAATAGTAGGCTGGAGCGCTCACAGAATAGAAGAGCTGATCAATATGGATAAGATTATACGTCCTGCCTACAAGAGCGTTATGGATGAGCGTGAGTATGTGGACATTGAGGATAGATAATCCAAGATACGAAAAGTAAAAAGCATGCGCCGTCAGGCGCACCGCAATAAAAAACTGCCGCAGATATGCCGCGGCAGTTTTTTATTGGGCATAGAACAATACGCCAAGGGTAGCCGGCCCGCAGTGGCTGGAGATGACACAGCCTGCACGGGTCACGTAGATATTGGCAAAATAATCCAGGCTGTCCAGATAGGAGCGGACCTCTTCTATTATGCTGTCCTCGCAGCCGGAATGGGTGATAAACACACAGGAGGGGTCTGCCGCCAGCAGATCATCCTGAAGCTCCTTCACATACCTCATAATCACAGAGGACTGTTTTCCACGAAATTTTTTTGCCACGCTCATGGCCCCATGCTCCACGATAATTTGAGGTTTCAATTTCAATGTGTTTGCAAGAAGAGCGGTCACCGCCTTGCACCGGCCGCCTCTGGCCAGGTAGGTCAGGGTTTCCACCACGAAGCTGGCGCGGACCTTGCCCCGGCGCTGTTCAACGCGCTCCACGATTTCCTCTGCCGTTTTTCCCTCTTTGATCAGTTCGGCGGCGTAGAGCAGCTGCAGGCCGATGCCCGTGGACAGATTTTGAGAATCGATCACATGAAGCTTATGGTAATGCTGATCCTCGCCAATCAGCCGGATTACGTTGCAGGTGGTGCTCATCTGCTCGGAGATACCCAGAAAAATAATATCCTTGTCCGCCTCCATAAATGGCTTTAAGATTTCATAGGCCCGCTCATAGGAAGCTGCAGCGGTTTTGGGGGTCTGTCTGTTGGCATCAGACCACTGGTAGATTTGATCAGGAGTGATTTGCTCCCCGTCATAGTAGCTCTCATCCTCCAAAATAATGCAGAGGGGGATGGTGACAATTTGAAAAGCAGCTTTCAGTTCAGGAGAAAGATCGCAGGTGGAATCTGCAACCAACTGTATATTTGACATAGCACGCCTCCGTTTCTTTCTTTAAATACAGTTAAAAAATAACATATTTTCTGATAAAATACACTATTTACAGGAATTTAATTTCTTTTATACGGGGAATATGAT
>NZ_CEWDFQ010000429.1:0-2192 GCF_982438285.1 Acetatifactor sp.
CGCATATCTTTTAAAAAGAAAAGAATCCCTGTTTGGGCCAAAAGGAGAATACAGATGAGTGCAAAAACTAAAATCGTGGTACTTCACATGAAGGAGTTAATCTATACAGGTATTTTTGCCGCTCTGGGAATCCTGTTCATCGTACTTATTATCGTCATGTTTCTGCCCGGAAGGAAAGAAGAACCAGGAAACACCTCTGTCCCGGACGACACACAGGAAGGCATTTCCTCCGTCTCAGCCTCCGGTTCCGTATACATACCCGGCATTTACACCACCGAGCTGGTTCTGGGCGGTCAGTCCGTAGAGATAGAGGTCATCGTGGAGGAATCCTCTATTGAATCCATACGCATGGTAGAGCCTGATGAATCCCTGACCACTATGTACCCGCTGCTTGAGCCCACCTTTGATTCCATCTGTGAGCAGATTTATGAGAATCAGTCTCTGGATGAGATTTCCTACACATCGGACAACAAATACACCTCCTTAGTGCTGATGGAAGCAATCCAGACCTCATTAGACAAGGCCTCGCCGGATGCTTCAACCTCTGCAGACTCCTTCTGATTGGCGTCATAGGGCTTAATTATCAAAGAAATGGTACTTATTTCCCTGTTTTTCGAAAGAGTTATGGTTGCTAAAAAGTACTTTTACCATGTAAACTAAAAAAAACAAAAGGAATAATGTAAACATGAGAAAACAGGAAAAGATACAAAAGACACTGAAAAAGGAACTGAAAATCAATTTCGGCGGCATTTTTGTCTCAACCGTCCTAGTAATGATCGTGGCACTCACAGGAATTTCAGGCGTAAATTCGGCAAATAACGCCATTGAGACATATGATGTCTATATCAGCGAGCTTTACACTGCTGAAACGGATCACTACAAATGGCTGACTGCTCTGAACCACTCCCTTTTGGAGGATGTGGAATTTACGGGAAGCACCGACTATACTGCCTGTAGTTTCGGACAATTTCTCTACAGGGAAGAAACTGCATCGAACCCGCTTTTTTCGGATTTTTTAGCTGTTGCAGAGCCCTTACACAGGCAGATTCATACTTCCGCCGAGGATGTCATGGCTTTGAAGGCCGCAAATGACCCGCAGTACCTTACCGTATACGAGGAGGAGGTAGCCTCCAATGTAGACGCTTTGGTGCAGGAGCTGGATTCCCTAATCGGCCAGCTGAAGGCAGCTTCCTCCTCTGCAAGCCTTAATTTCAACATTACACTGATTGTCATAGGTTTTTTCTGTGTGATTGTCCTGGCTCTAATCAGCTTCTTCAGCCTGCGGCTGTATTATCTGATCAAGACTGAAATCATTGGCAATCTGAGCGCTATTGTCTCTCAGACAAAGAGACTCTCCCAGGGGCATCTGGATCTTGATTTGAGCTTTGACACCAGTCTTGCCGAAATCAATGAGCTGAAAAGCAGCCTGGACTTTTCCTGCAGGGAGCTTTCCCGCTATATACAGGCCATCAATTACGGTATGCAGGAATTTGCCAAAGGAAATCTTGCCCTGGAATCTCCTGTGGAATTCATCGGGGATTTCAAACAAATTCAGCAGTCCATCACAGAATTTACACTGCACATCAGCGAAGCTTTAAACGAAGTAAAGCTTTCCTCCGATCAGGTTGCCCAGGGGGCTGACCAGATTGCCTGCGGCGCCCAGGATCTTTCCAGCGGCGCAGAAAGCCAGGCAAACAGCGTGGAGGAGCTTACCGGGGTATTGAAGGATATTTCCTCCCAGCTCAACGAGACAGTGGAAAACATCCATGAGATGGAGGGCATGATAAATGAAACCTGCGGTCTGATAAACGACGGCAACGGGCAAATGCAGGAAATGATTTTGTCCATGGAGGGCATTTCCGATAAATCCCAGCAGATTAAAAAAATTATCAGCATTATCAACGACATTACCTCCCAGACCACGCTCCTTGCCTTGAATGCCTCTATCGAGGCGGCCAGGGCCGGAGAGGCAGGACGGGGCTTTGCCGTTGTGGCAGACGAGGTCACAGAGCTGGCACGCAGATCCGGGGATGCCGCGGATGAAATTTCTCAGCTCATTGAGGACACTATGGCTGCTGTGGCAGATGGTTCTGGCAAGGCAGAGAAAACAGCTTCCATGCTTGGGGATATTTCGGCCAAAAGTCAGGATGTCAAGGGCAGAATAGCAGAAATCGCACAGATCACAGATGAGG
>NZ_CEWDFQ010000430.1:0-2191 GCF_982438285.1 Acetatifactor sp.
GCGCTGTACCACCCGGCTGGACGACCAAAGGGAGCAGAGGTTCCTCATCAACCGACTGCGACAGGTCTTTGCGGAGATCAGCCTGAGCAGGCTGGAGCCGGACCTGGTCGTCATGGACGAATTTCAGCGATTCCGGGATCTTATCGCACCGGAGGATGACAGTGAGGAGGCCATGCTGGCCCGGCAGTTTTTAAGCAGCGGGCAAACCAAAGTTCTTCTGCTGTCCGCCACCCCCTACAAGCCCTATGCCACCCTGGAGGAGATCGCCCAGGACGAGGGAGCAGAGCACTATGGAGAGTTCATGCAGGTGATGGACTTCCTATTCCACAGGCCAAAGCAGAGGGAACAGTTCCGTACTGTGTGGCGGCAGTACTCTCATGCCCTGTGTGAGGTATCCGGAGAGAAGCTGACCATTCTGATGGCCCGGAAGGCGGAGGCGGAGGAACAGCTCTACCAGGGAATCTGTCGGACGGAGCGCTTCAATACCGGAATCCTGGATGACAGCGGGGTCCGGGAAGTCCCGGTTTCTGAGGGAGATATTCTTTCCTTTGATGCCATGCAGTCCCTGCTGGATCAGGTAGCGGCGCAGGGAAGAAGGGGGGATCTGCTCCGGATTCGGAATGTCCCTATGGAATATGTCAAATCCTCCCCCTATCTGCTGTCGTTTATGGAAAATTATCAGATGAAGAAGCAGCTCAGATCCCATTTCACCCGTGGCTTTGATTTCGCGGCCACGGCGGGACGCACCGTATCTCATTTGCTGCTCAAGCGCAGCGCCATCCAGAATTACCGCCACATCCCCTTTGAGCACGCCAAGCTGGAGCGGCTGGCTGAGACGGCTTTCTGCCAGGAGCGGGAGGGGGCGGAGAACCTGCTGTGGATCCCACCCTCTAATCCCTATTACAACACCGGTGGTGTATTTTCAAGACATCGGAATTATTCCAAAGTGCTGGTGTTTTCCTCCTGGGAAATGGTGCCACGGATGCTTTCCGTGATGCTCTCCTACGAGGCAGAGCGGCGCACCATTGGGAAGCTGTACCATGACGCATCCCTGAAATGGGGGCGGGGATATTTTGCTACCAAGGAGGAGCGCCGTTATGGTGTGACCCGTTTGCGGAAGGAGAGCGAAACGATCGTCACCCTGCCCTCTCCCAAGCTGGCGGAGTGCTATTGCCCGGAAGAATATTTGGGAAGAGACATTGCCTATGTACGCCGGGAGGTGGGCAAAAAGGTAAAGGCGCGGCTGGAGATGCTCAGAAAAGAAAAAGGAATTCCGGTGCGGGGGACGGCCAGCGCCCAGAGCCTTGCTGCCTGTATCCGCGCGTTGGATGGAGCGGAGAAAGGGGTTTCCCTGTCTGCCATTCCAACGGATGCGGCAGACATTTTAACCGATATGGCCATTGCTTCCCCAGCTGTGTGTGCTTACCGCCTGCTCAGGCGCAGCTGGCAATCGGCGGAGATATCCCAGGTGCAAAAAACTGCCGGGGAGATTGCGGGACTCTTTGTAAGCCTGTTCAACAAGGCGGAGAGCGCGGCTATCCTGGATCTTCTATACGGAAGAAAGAGTGACGATGCCTATTATCAGACGGTGTTCCGCTACTGTGTAGAGGGCAATCTTCAGGCTGTATTGGATGAGTATGCCCATGTGCTGGCGGTGCCCGGGGCGGAACTGAAGCAGGCCATGGCAGATGGTTTTATTGATACGGCTACGCTGCAGATCGATACCCGGGAATCCTTCCCCGACCAGGAAAAAAATCGGGCCCGCATGCGCACCCACTTTGCGGTGGGTTATTTCAGCGCGAAGCGGGATGAGGAACATGTAAACCGGACCGATAATATTCGCCGGGCGTTCAATTCGCCCTTCCGTCCCTTTGTGCTGGCCACCACCTCCATTGGCCAGGAGGGGCTGGATTTTCACGCCTATTGCCGGAAAGTGGTGCACTGGAACCTGCCGTCCAATCCCATTGATCTGGAGCAGAGAGAGGGGCGGGTCAATCGGTACAAATGCCTGGCGGTCCGGCAGAACATTGCCCAGCAGTATGGCGGAGAATTTGACTGGGAGCGAATGTTTGAGCGGGCCGGCCGGGAGAAAAAGGGGAATTTTTCCGACCTGGTGCCTTTCTGGTGCCTTCCGACAAAAGAAGGACAGCCCCGCATTCCCATTGAGCGCATTGTTCCTCTGTATCCACTC
>NZ_CEWDFQ010000431.1:0-2171 GCF_982438285.1 Acetatifactor sp.
ATGCTACTATACCATAGGTGAGGTATTAGGTATCAAGGAAAGAATGAAGATTCTTGGGACATGATAGGAAATCAGACAATGCAGATAACAGAAGTATTTGGAAATTATGTGGAACGATTCAGTCAGACAAATCCGGAAAGGGCCAGATGGCTTCTTAAAACGGGCTGGAAAGCGCAGGATCTGCGCTTTCTTCTATTGCCGGACAAAAGACTGTTTCCAGCGGACAGATATATGGCTGTCCTGATGATGAATACAATGCGAAAGCCGCTCCAAAGTCCGGATAAATCCGCTATTGTCAGTGTCTTTACGCCATGCGAGCTTCTGCAGGAGGCGGGGCTTAGCCCTTATAATGTGGAAAGCTTTTCGGCTTATCTGACGGCCTCCCATGCGGAGGAGGGCTGCCTGCAGCAGACGGAAAACAGAGGGATTTCCAGTACGCTGTGCAGCTATCACCGGACGTTTATCGGTGCGGCGGAGAAAGGGCTTTTGCCTAAGCCGAAATGTATTGTATATACCAATTTAGTATGTGACGCCAACCTAGTGACGTTCCGCCATTTGGCAGAATGGTATCGTGTGCCCTCCTTTGCCATTGATGTGCCCATGCAGCAGAATGAGGAGAACATTGCTTATGTGGCGGATCAGCTGCGTCAGCTGGCCCGTTTTCTTGAAAAGGAAACAGGGACAGCCATTTCTGAGGACAGCTTAAGGGAGCGCCTTAAGGTAAGCCGCAGGACGTTAGAAAATTATAGTACCTTTCAGAAGCTTCGCGCAAACTGCTATGTGCCGTCGGATCTGGTGACGCCTCTTTATGCGGGGATGACCTTGAACATTCTTCTTGGCACAAAGGAGGTAGAAAAATATACCCAGCAGCTGTTGGAGGATATCAAGACGGCTTCTGGGGCAAAAGGAAAACGAATTTATTGGATGCACACCATTCCGTTTTGGTCCGATGCGGTGAGAAAGGAGCTTTCTTTAAACGAGGGGGCACAGATTGTGGGCTGTGAGCTGGCCCAGACCTGTGACCCTGATTTTGATCCCTCAAAGCCCTATGAGGCAATGGCAAGGCGGATGGTCTATCATGGGCTCAACGGCAGCCTGACACGGAGAATTGAGCGAGGAATCCGTCATGCAAAGGAGGTCAACGCGGACGGCGTTGTCTGGTTCGGGCACTGGGGCTGCAAACATACCCTGGGCGGCTCTCAGCTGGCAAAAAAGAAATTTGAAGAACAAGGACTTCCGTTGTTAATTTTGGATGGAGACGGCTGTGACCGCAGTCACGGCGGCGAGGGGCAGACAGCAACACGTCTTGGCGCTTTTCTGGAAATGCTGGGAGGAAGGACAGATGAATAAAACATTTTATGTGTGCAAATATACGCCGGTGGAATTGCTGGCTGCCTTTGGGGCCCGCTGTGAAATTTTAAATGAAATGCCGGAGGGCTTTGAAATGGCGGACCAGCTTGCCCACCCTAATCTTTGCGGGTTTGGCAAGGCGCTTTTGGAAGCGGTGATGGGCGGCGGCATTCGGGAGCTTGTGCTGGTGAACTGCTGTGATACCATACGGAGTGTATATGATGTGCTTGCAGACAGCGGGAAGCTGGATTTTTTGTATATGGTGGATGTCTTACACGGAGGTGATGTCTGCAGCAGAGAGCGCATGGCTGTACAGCTGAAAGGGCTGGCGAAGGCGTATGGGGCTTATCGCGGGACAGCCTTTGACAAAAAAGCGTTCCGGGAGGCTTTTGCCCTGCCGGAGCCGGTGCAGGGAGAACACCTTGCCGTGCTGGGTGCGCGCATGGGCAAGGAGCTTTTTGAAATGGTAAGCGATGCAATGCCGCTTCCGGTAAAAAATGACAGTTGTGTCAATAACCGTTCCGTGGGAGAAATGGCTCCTCCGGATACAGAGGACTTTGATGAGCTGATGCTCTGGTATGCGGGAGAGCTGCTTTCTCAGATTCCATGTATGCGCATGATGGATTCCACAGGCCGTAAAAAACTCTATAACCGTCCCGGCCTGGCAGGAATCATTTATCATACGGTGAAGTTTTGCGACTTTTACAGCTTTGAGTATGCGGATTTAAAGCAGCACAGCTCGGTGCCTCTTTTGAAAATCGAATCCGATTATACGCTCCAAAGCAGCGGTCAGCTATTAACCCGGCTGGAAGCATTTGCGG